>JAYTMF010000465.1:0-6957 GCA_043728755.1 Flavobacteriales bacterium | reverse complement strand
GTCGCGGTTCCCGGTCATGCATGTGTACAACAGCAAAGCAACTGTGATCCTGCACTGGTGATGGCGCAAGTCATGAATGACGTAGAAGCGCTATTGCCAATCGCTCCGTTGGAAGGCAGCAACGCATGGGTGGTAAGTGGCAAGAAGACCAAGAGCGGAGAAGTCATTTTTTGCAACGACACGCACATAGGTTTTCTCCTTCCGCAAACCTGGTATGAGGCGCATCTCAATGCTCCCGGTTTTGAGATGTATGGTCACTTTATGTCGGGCATTCCTTTTTCGCTTGTCGGAAGAAACAGAAATTTAAGTTGGGGTTTGACGATGTTACTGAACGACGACATGGACTTTTATGCTGAAACAGAAAATCCTCAGAACAAGAATCAATACATGTATAAAGGCAATGCGATCGACTTCGAAATGAAACAGCAAGTCATCAAGATCAAAGGTGAAGCGGACACGACAATCGATGTGAGATACACGCTGCACGGGCCGGTGATCAATGATGCATTTGAAGGCATACCGCCAGATCAACCCATCAGTATGTTCTGGACGTACACGCAAAAACCCAACAGAAATATTGACGCACTCTACGGACTCAACAACGCGAAGACGATGACCAAATTTGAGAGTTTCCTTCCGCTGATACATGCACCCGGACTCAACGTGAACTACGGCGACAAAGACGGCAACGTGGCATGGTGGGCATGCGCATCACTTATTCAAAGACCGGCGCACGTCAATTCGTGGACGATGCTCGATGGTGCTTCCGGTGAAGATGACGCGATCGGCTTTTATGATTTTGATAAAAATCCGCGATGCATCAATCCCGAGTGGGGTTATATCTACAGCGCGAATGATTGGCCGCAAGAAATTGATAACGCTCAGGTCCCTTCGCTTCAAATCTTCAAGCATCTTGAAATAGAAAAACTATCCGACAACAAACTCTGGTATCCCGGATATTATAAGCCGCAATACCGCGCGGATAGAATTCGACAGCTTCTCGAATCACGTGATGATTGGTCGATGGAAAGTATTCAGGAAGTGATGAACGATCACCGAAGTGTTTCAGACTCCACTTTGATGGCTGCATTTCATATTCAGCTAGACAAGAACAGTTCCTTTAAAGACAGCGATTTCTATCGGCAATACGCTGGTTTGTTCAACTGGGATGGACTATATGAATTAAACAGCACCTCGCCTACTCTCTATAATAAAATACTCTATCATTATTTGCACATGGCTATGGCGGATGAGTTGGGTGAAGAAAGATTTAGTTTGTTTCTGCAAACGCATCAGATTCAGCGAACACAAGTCCAATTGTTTGATCATGTTGACTCAAAATGGTGGGATGATGTGAATACGCCGGAAGTTGAGACGAGAGCTGACATCCTCTTTCAAGCATATGAGAAATCGATTGCAGAGTTGCGCACACAATTTGGCAACAATCCAAAAGTTTGGAACTGGCGCAAAGCATCTTCATTGGAGATGAAACATCCGCTGGGAGAAGTGGCTATGTTGCGACCGATTTTCAATGTAGGTCCGGAAGCAGTGAACGGTGGCAATGAAACAATTTTGCAGAGCGGATTTAAACTGGACAGCACTGGTGAGTATAAGATTTTCTTTGGTTCGCAGATGCGCATCATTGTCGACTTTGCTAAAGTAGACAGCGCGCTGAACATCACGCCATGTGGACAAAGCGGACATATTGCGAGCAAGCATTATAAAGACCAAGCACAACTTTACCGCGAAATGAAATTCCGACCACAATGGATGAACAGAGATCAAGTTGAACAGTTTGACCATTTGGTGATGACTAGATGATTTAGGAGAAGCAGATTTATTTTGTAACCTTGCTCACTTATTAAAACCAAAACCAATGAAAAGACTTTTACCTCTGGCGCTAGTGATGATTAATGCTGTGGCCTCCGCCCAATATGTGCTTCCGAATCCCTCATTCGACTTTTGGTCGACATCCATTCTGTGGAGCAATCCTGATCAATACCAGACGAGCAATTTGCAATCATATCTTAACTACAGTGTAGCAACTGTTGTTAAATCGCCCGCTGCACATGGCGGACTTTTTTGCGCAATGCTAAGGACTGAGCAAGAAGCCTTAGGTATGATATCTTTCGGCATTCCTGGTAATGAAGGATTTTTAGATCCACTACCATTCACAGGAATACCTGATTCAATTGTGTTTTGGGCCAATTACGACATAGCTGATGGAGATCTGGCAACGTTTGTCGTAATGCTGCAATTGAATGGAGTGATGGTCGGCAACACTTATATTACGCTTACATCCTCAAGCAATGGATATGTGCGGATAAGCAGTGCCATTATATATTTAACGGATGACATGCCAAATGAACTTGGGTTTACTGCGTTCAATACATCATCCGACAATCCGCAACCGTCGAGCATTTTGTTCTTAGACGACATTGAATTTATCTATAGCGCTCAAGAAGGACAATCATTTCCCAATGGAGATTTTGAAAGTTGGACGGATCAATCTATTGATATTCCTGACGGTTGGCACTCGAGCAATGAATTCATTATTGATAATCCTTCAGTGAGTCCATCTCCGGATGCTGTTTCCGGTCTAAGCGCAAGAATTGAATCGGTGCCCATTCCATTTAGCAAAGGCGATAATTTCGGGTTTATTATTTTAGAGGAACTCGATTCACAAAATTGCGGTGATGGCACAATGGTGCTGAATGGCATAGACATACCTATTGGAATCAACGGGATGTACAAGTATCTGCCGGCAGTTGAATCAAATGACAGTGCATCCGTTTATTTAGGATATGAGTTTTATGATTCTGCGAACGATAGCTGTGGATACAGATTAGAGTGGTTAGAAAAATTGCCGGAGGCAAGTGAATGGACATCATTTAGTGTAAGTATACCTTTTGAGATTTATTCCCAATGGTGCTTCAGCCCACAGTTTCCCGACTATTTCGCCGTTGGATTTGTTTCAACGATTGTTTACATTGATGCTGAAAATCAGCCAACTGGTCCACAAGGAAGTGTGCTATTCATTGATGAATTGAACCTCATTGAGGACACGTGTTGGCCCGTTTTGGAGCAAGATAAATTGGCCTTCGAAATTTTCCCGAATCCGGCATCAGACAAATTGCGTCTTTCAAATCTTTCCTCCAATGGCGTAAATGAAATTGCCCTCTTCAACGCCTTGGGTCAATTGATGTCATCTTTCAAATGCAATGGTAGCAACAAAGAAATCGACATCTCCAATTTTCCGGAGGGACAATATTTCGTTCGCGTCAGCAATGATGTTGAATTTGCGGGAAAGGCGTTCTTGAAATCTAATTGATTTTTTTAGGATGCAGAGATACGCTGAGTCAATAGCACTCGGTGAATGGATGATATTCGGATTTGCTGATTCAGACGCGGATGGAAATCACCTAATAGTCGCCTTAGAATGAAATGCAGCAATTTTCAATGTGCAACTTTTCATTCTATGTCAAACTCTTTTGATACGCTAACAGAGAAAATTCACGTGAACTAGGAACCAGGAACTTTTTTCGCGCATGTCTGCGTCCTAAACACTGAAAAGAAACTCTTTACGCGGAGCGCCGTATATTCGCCGCAGGAATTGATAGATTTCATTCAGGTTCAGCACCTCTTCACATGCTGAATTCCGTCACCTGAACGTTCTGCATCATTTCAACGCAGATCTTATTCAGCGACATATTTATTACACAAAACACATACATGACATTTGAATCATTGGGTTTAATAGAACCCTTGTTAAAAGCCTTGCACAAAGAAGGCTACGAAACCCCTACGCCTATTCAGGCCGCCGCTATACCTGTGGTATTGCAAGGCAAAGACCTTCTAGGCTGCGCTCAAACAGGTACAGGCAAAACAGCAGCATTTTCACTGCCGATTATCCAACTTCTTCACGAGAAAAAACATACACGTCACGGCAAGCCGCACATCAAAGTGCTTATCCTTACGCCTACGCGCGAACTTGCTATACAGATCAACGAAAGCATTCATGCTTACGGACATTTCGCAGGGTTGCAACACACCGTCATCTTCGGTGGTGTTGGACAGCACCCGCAAACCGTTGCCTTGAGAAGAGGAATAGATATCCTCGTGGCCACTCCGGGTAGATTACTCGACCTGATGAATCAGGGTTATGTCGACCTCAAGCAACTTGAGATCTTTGTATTGGATGAAGCAGACCGAATGCTCGACATGGGCTTTATCCATGACGTGAAAAAAGTCATCGCGAAAATTCCACAGAAGCGCCAGACACTTTTCTTCAGTGCTACCATGCCACCTGAGATCGCCAAACTTTCTACCACCATTCTTCACCAACCGGTGAAGGTGGAAGTTACGCCGCCTTCATCCACGGTGAAGACGATTACACAACAACTTTACTTCGTTGAGAAAGCAGAAAAGCGCGGTTTGCTCATTCATCTTCTTCAAGATAAAAGCATCGAGCGTGCACTCATTTTCACCAGAACAAAGCACGGTGCGAATAAGGTGGTGAAGGACTTGCAGAAGGCAGGTATTCAGTCGGAGGCGATCCATGGTAACAAATCACAGAACGCGCGACAACTTGCATTGAAAAATTTCAAGGACAAAGCAACGCGCGCATTGGTAGCGACAGATATCGCAGCACGTGGAATTGACATTGATGATCTCGCCATGGTGATCAACTATGAAATTCCGAATATTCCGGAAACGTATGTTCACCGAATAGGAAGAACAGGAAGAGCTGGTGCAAGCGGAGTGGCTATTTCTTTTTGCGAAATGGAAGAGCGCGAATTTTTGAGAGACATTCAGAAATTGATTGGATTTCAAATTCCGGTTTCAACAGACAAATTTCACTCTTCCTCTATGCCTGCTCCATCAGGAGAAAGCAGTGGTAGTGGTGGACAGCGAAGTGATTCCAGAAGACCTGGTCAGCGCCCAGGGCAACGTCCAGGACAACGTCCGAGCGGACAGCGACCGCAAGGTCAAAACGGAAATGCACGTACGGCCAAGAAAAAGCCAAATTTCTTTCGCAAGAATAAGCCGTCCGGTAATTCCGGTGGTGGGTCGTCGTCGCCTGCAGGTGGGAATTACTGATGAGCAAGAGATATCAAAATAAGAAAGGCCTCCCGGCCTTTTTTTTGTACCCATGAATGGATGGTAATACCGATTGGACAAGTGTAATAATCTAATCTTTGCTTCGCCAGATTGAACTAAACACTTGTATCCATGGGCATTTACCACTGTAGGATTTCTAAAACATTGGCCCGTTTTATAAATCACATTGGTATAAGAAAGCACACCACCACACCATACCGCAACGGGGTTGAATAGAGGGTATTCAATTCGCAGAATCGTTTCAACTTGCTACAGAAGATAAATAATCCATGCCCTCCTTTGAATGATTGTTCGAGGAATACTCACACTTCACTCTTATCTCAAATCAATGTTATACTTCAATACAAAGAGTGAACTTTGTGGGTGAAAATCAGTGAACGAAACGCACTGCTCGTATGAACAGAAAAAAATTCTTAACTCTAGTTGCCGGTGGTGCCGGCCTTGCCGCAATGGGATCCATAAAAATAATGGGTGAACTCTTCAATGAAGAGGACACCAAAATGCCTGTGCTCTTTGTCGGACACGGCTCACCAATGAATGGAATCGAAGACAATGTCTTCAGCAATTACTGGAAAAAACTCGCGACGGAAATTCAAATTCCTAAGGCGGTCATTTGCGTTTCGGCACATTGGCTCACCAAGGGAACACACATCACGGCGATGGAAGCGCCACAAACCATACACGACTTTGGAGGATTCCCGCAAGAACTTTTCAATGTGCAATATCCTGCCCCTGGAAGTCCTAAAATCGCGGAAGAAACCAGCAGAGGAATTCACAGCACGCATGTAGGACTGAATCATGAATGGGGTCTCGATCACGGCACGTGGAGCATCTTGAAACACATGTATCCTGAAGCTAATATTCCGGTGCTTCAATTGAGCATCGACTATAATAAACCTCCGCAATACCATTATGACCTGGCGCGCGAACTTGCATTTCTGCGCAAGCGCGGCGTGTTGATCATAGGCAGTGGTAACATGGTGCACAATCTGGCCATGGTTGATTTCAATAAATTAAGTGAACCTTCCTTTGGTTTCGACTGGGCCATCGAGATGAATGATATCTTCAAGAAAAAAATTACAGACAAAGATCACGCGGCACTTATTCAATATGAAAAGCTGAACGCCGCAGCTAAACTGGCGATACCTACGCCGGATCACTACTATCCTCTACTCTATTCGCTGGCATTGCAGGATGACAAAGACGAGATCAGTTTTTTCAACGACACTGCTGTTGGCGGATCGTTGACGATGACGAGTGTGAGGATTGGCTAGTTGAATTAACGCTGATCGTGTAGAAACCACTCAGCATAAGATGTTGGCGTCTCTTCCAAACGCATCTTCACCAGATTCACATTGGATGGTAATTCAGCAGCAATCAATTCTCTGAAATGCAGCATGAGATTTTCGCAGCTAGGCTGAAAAGGCAAGAGAATAACTTGCTCAAAATGCTCGGGAAGAAAATTATCTACAGAGTACGGCGCGTCTTTGTGAAGTACCAATGCATGATCGAACTTGCTGATCACTTTGTCCTTGGTGATTTGTTTGATCACACCGAAATCAATGACCAAACCTTGCTCCGGAACATTGGGCGTGTTGTTGATCTTTCCCGCAACTGTCACGTGTAAATGATATGTGTGACCGTGAATGTTTTTACACGGGCCATCGTACCCAAAAAGGGCATGCGCCATATCAATGGTGAAGACTTTTGTTACGCGAACTGTTTCCTGAAGCATGTTTCTTATGTCCGGCAAATGTAATACCGATTGCACAAGTATAATAGTCCAAGCTTTGCTTCGCCAGATTGAACTAAACACTTGTATCCATCGGCATTTAC
>JAYTMF010000464.1:0-2207 GCA_043728755.1 Flavobacteriales bacterium | reverse complement strand
ATATTGAGTGGATTTGACACGACCATGGTTCCCATTTTAGTACCTCTGTCCGTATTGTCAGCCGTTGAAGTTGAAGGCTCATAAGCTCCTGCCCCACTCACATCAGAAATACCATTACCCGTAGAACTACTCATTCCCGTAGGAATTGTTGGCAATTTTACGTAGTATTTACCAGAATCTAAACCGTTGAACAAGTATTTACCGTTAACGTCTGTATTTTGAGTCGTTACCAAAACGTAAGTGCTTGTCGTGTAATTAAACTTATACAAGTCAACTTTTACGCTCGAAAGAGACCCCTCAGTATTTTGGTGAATTCCATCATTATTTGAGTCGTTCCAAACCAAATTACCGATAGCTGCCGTTGGCGTATTGCAATTTGTAGGCGTTGTAATTGTTTGCGAAGTTGTTGCAGAATTACCACACGCATCCGTTGCTGTCCAAGTTCTCACGATTGTTGTCGCCGTCGGCGTCGTTTGAACCATTGCTATTGTTGGATTTGCGTCGCAAGCATCCGTTGCCGTTGGGTTTGAATCCGTCGGAACCGCTTGTCCGCAAGTCAATGTCAAATTGACGGGAACATTTGCAAACGTTGGAGCCACAATATCTCTAACCGTTACGACTTGTGAAGCCGTTGATGTATTTCCGCAAGCGTCCGTTGCTGTCCAAGTACGTGTTAAAGTATAACTTCCAACGCAAGTACCATTTTGACGCGTTTCGGTGAAACTTACACGTGGATTTTGGTCGCAAGTATCTTTTACCGTTGGATTGATTGCATTCGTAATGATAGCACCACAACTAACTGTGATATTCGCTGGAACATTTGTAAACGTCGGCGGCGTAACGTCTTGAACTGTAATGACTTGTGAAGCCGTTGATGTATTTCCGCAAGCATCCGTTGCCGTCCAAGTACGCGTTACGCGGTAGTTGCCAATGCACGTTCCACGAACTGTAACGTCCGCCATTGTGACCGTTGGAACTGCTGCGCAATTATCAACTGCCGTAACATTTGGTGGCGTAACAACCGTTTGGCAATTTACAGTCACATTCGCAGGAACGCCCACCAAACTTGGGGCAATCGTGTCTTGACGCGTCGGGCAATCGCAAGCAATTGATTGAGGCACGTAGAAACCGAAATCAACCGTCGTATCGACTTGATTTGTTGCCAAAACAAAAGGATTTGAGACGACCATCGTTCCCATTTTTGTTCCTCTATCCGAGTTGTCCGCCGTTGACGTTGACGGCTCGTAAGTACCTGCACCGTCTGCGTCCGTTGGACCGCCACCCGTAGAACTGCTCATTCCCGTCGGGATTATTGGCAATTTCACGTAGTATCTGCCTGAATCTAAGCCGTTGAACAAGTATTTGCCGTTGGCGTCTGTATTCAAAGTCGTTACCAAATCGTAAGTGCTTGTCGTGTAATTAAACTTGTACAAGTCAACTTTTACGTTCGGAAGAGACCCCTCAGTATTTTGATAAATTCCGTCGTTATTTGCGTCGTTCCACACCAAATTGCCAAGCGCACCTTGCGGGAAAATCGGTTTGTACAAACCAAAGTCAACCGTCAAATTCGTCAAACTTGATGTGTCGCCGTCATTCGTTGGCTCACCATAATACGTCAAATTAATAATATTTGACATCACCATCGCGCCCATTTGCGTACCATTGTCGCGGTCGTTGACGTCGTTTGACGTTGAAGGCTCCGAAGAACCCGCGCCATCATTGTCCGCAACACCGCCGCCCGTCGAGCTTACAAAACCCGTTGGAACGCCCGTACCCGTAAGTTTTACGAAATATTTGCCTTCGTCCAAGCCTGTAAACAAGTATTGACCGCCGCTGCCCGTTGTCAGTGAATCAATGAATTGGTCGTCCGCCGTATTTTTTACGCCGTCGTTGCCAACGTTGAACAAAACAACCGTCACGCCATCAAGACCCGTTTCGTTGGCATCTTTGATACCGTCATTATTCGTATCGCTCCAAACAATATTACCCAATGACAGCGCCAAACGCGGTTGAACTGGCGTGTAAAAACCAAAATCCACCGTTGTATCGACTTGTCCCGTCGTGATATTGAACGGATTTGAGACAACCATTGTCCCCATTTTCGTACCTCTATCCGTGTTGTCAGCCGTTGACGTTGAAGGTTCGAAAGCACCTGCACCGTCCAAATCAGCTACACCGTCACCCGTAGAACTGCTCATGCCCGCAGG
>JAYTMF010000463.1:0-1763 GCA_043728755.1 Flavobacteriales bacterium | reverse complement strand
CAGATTGAATTCTTCATTTTCATAGACGACTTTCTTCGTCATACCATATGTATTCAAAGGCTTACCGCGCAAACTGAACACAGCCTGCGTTTGTACATTTCGAGAAATCGTAATTGAACCACTTGCGCTGTCACCCTCGGTAATGAACAACGTTGTCTCCGGTGCATCTTCCTTCGAATCGGTGAAATGCACTTTACAATCGCGCAATTTCTTATTGTGAAGATTGGCCTTCTTCGCGCGATCGCGCGCTAACTTTTGTATGCCTTGTAATTCCTTCCTTTCTCTTTCACTCTGCAGAATTTTCTTCAGCAGAGTGTTTGAAACATCCGGATTCTTGTGGAGGTAGTTATTCAGTTCTTTTTGCAAAAACTCCAACACAAAAGCCTTCATACTCTTGCCGTTGGGCTCTATCTCGTTGGAACCCAATTTTGTTTTCGTTTGTGATTCGAAAACAGGCTCCACGACTTTCACTGCAACCGCAGCAACAATTCCGGAGCGTATATCCACTGCTTCATAGTCCTTTCCATAAAAATCACGGATCACTTTCACATACGCCTCTCGAAAAGCCGAGTGATGCGTACCACCTTGTGTAGTGTATTGTCCATTGACAAAACTGTAATAGTCCTCACCATAACTGTTGGTGTGGGTCAATGCGACTTCGATGTCATCACCTATCAAGTGTACTGTTGGATACAATTGATCTTCACTCATGTTGGCAGCGAGAAGATCTCTCAGTCCATTTTCACTTTTGAATTTTTGTCCATTGAAAACGATGGTAAGTCCGGAGTTCAGATAGCAATAATTCCACAACAATTTCTCCACGTATTGCGCGCGAAACTGGTAGTGATGAAACATGGTATCATCCGGAACAAAGCTCATAGTCGTGCCATTCTTGGAAGTAGATGGGCCAACTTTATGATCCTTCAAGATCATTCCCTTTCTGAATTCCGCCACTTTCGATTCGCCTTCGCGGACGCTTTCCACTTTGAAATAACCACTGAGTGCATTCACTGCTTTTGTACCGACACCATTCAAACCGACACTTTTCTTGAAAGCGCGCGAATCATATTTCCCTCCGGTGTTGATTTTTGAAACGCAGTCGATCACTTTTCCAAGTGGAATTCCGCGACCATAATCACGCACCGTGACAGTGCCATCTTTGATAATGATGTCAATGGTTTTGCCATGACCCATCACATATTCATCGATGGAGTTATCGATAATTTCTTTGAGAAGGACATAAATACCATCGTCGTATGACGAACCATCGCCGAGCTTGCCGATGTACATACCCGGACGTAAGCGAATGTGTTCATGCCAGTCGAGCGACCGGATATTGTCTTCTGTGTATTGAACTTGTTGCGACATTTTTAAATTTGCGGTAAAAGCTAAAGTGCGAATTTACGAGCCACAAAGCCCGTCAGCACTCGATTGATAATGAGTTTTGAACAATAAAACCCCTCTGAAAGGCAATGTCAACGGGCTTTATACATTTACCAACAAAATAAGCAAACCATAGCCATGCGCCAAATCAACTTCCTATTTCTCGCGATTTACTTGATTATGATCACCGGTTGCGACAGCCGAAAAGTCATTTACAAAGAGCATGAATCCTTTGGTGAAGACTTTTACTGGTATAAAAAAGACGTCAAATCGTTTGTGGTTGACGTGAAAGAAAATGCGCATCCGGTAGAGCTTGTGCTCACATTTCGCTATGCCAGTAGCTATTTTTATGACAAGGCCATGCTTCAGATCGTTGAAAC
>JAYTMF010000462.1:0-1243 GCA_043728755.1 Flavobacteriales bacterium | reverse complement strand
TGAGAGACAAAGACAGCTTGATCAGTGAAATTGTAGAAGACAATATTCGATTAAAAAAAAAGTTGAGTGGGGAGAGTTGAACAAATGCTGGGCTCACCGGGAGACCAGAGATGCAATTGTAGTGTATATGAAAACAATTACCGACAGGACCGAGATATCGCAGCACCAGATGCTGAGCATGATTGGCATCAGCAAAGGAAAATATTTTCACTGGAAGAGCCGAATGGGAAAAGAAACCAAACATAATTATTCTTTGCCGAAGCGTCACTGGCTTTTGCCGTGGGAGAAAGAAGCAATCATTGCATACACCAGAGCGCACTATTGCGACAATGATTTTTTTCTTCGGGATGGTTACCGGCGTTTAACGTATCGGATGCTCGATGAAAATATTGTAGCACTCAGCGAGTCGAGTGTGTATCGCGTTTTGGCTGCCGCAGGATTGCTCAACCAATGGAAAACTGTGAAAACAAGCGCAAAAGGCAATGGTTTTCAGCAGCCAACCAAGCCACACGAGCACTGGCATACGGATATCAAATACATTAACCTGTGCGGTAGTTTTGTTTTTCTGATTTCTGTGATGGACGGATATTCACGCTCGATCATCCATCATGAAGTTCGCATGCATATGGCAGAGTATGATGTTCAACTGACGATTCAACGAGCGAAAGAAAAATATCCGAATGAACATCCGCGTATCATTTCTGATAACGGCGGACAGTTTCTCTCAAAAGATTTTCAGGAGTTCATCAAACAACTCGAACTGCTTCATGTGAAAACTTCTGTAGCGTATCCGCAGAGTAATGGAAAGCTCGAACGGTTTCATCGCTCCATTGGCATGGAGTGTTTGAGCATGAACAGTTTTCTTTCGCTGGAGGATGCCAGAAAAATTATTGCACGCTACATCGATCATTACAATTGCTGCCGGTTACACAGCGCGCTCAACTATCTGACACCGGAAGATATGCTCTTGGGCAGAAAGAGCGAACGCATTGCTGAACGAAAAGAAAAATTACACGCAGCTGCACGCAGTCGAAAACTTTCTTGGAATAAACAGGCGGCGTAAAAAATGACACAACAAAAAAATAAACTCAATTGGCGGTCTATTATAAAGCGAAGCTCGTATCCGATTTTTGAAAGGAGGATATTCCTAACTCACTACATCCAAATTTTACTGTCACAATATTCTTTCACTCTCCACAAATATATTTTTCGTAAAAGTCATTTTTCTGTTGAAGCAGTACAT
>JAYTMF010000461.1:0-4906 GCA_043728755.1 Flavobacteriales bacterium | reverse complement strand
TGCTCCACTTTGTCACCCTTCATTTTCCCTTTCAGTTTCATTGCCAATGGTGAAAGTGAGGAGATGACAAAAATATCGTTCTTCTCCAAAATAATTTTTCCAATTGGCACACTGATGTAAAATATGTTCTTGTCGCTCACAATCAAACTGCCTTCGGTGATATGGGTATGAGCACCATCATTCTTCAATCTTGCGAGCGTGCCCCTTTGCATTTCTGCTTCCCGCAGCTGCTCTCCAAGTCGTTGTTGTTCCTGTTGCATCATGGCTCTCGCCGTTTCGTGTTTGTCACCGGCAGTGCTCTTGGAATCATTGGCAGCATTCGAAACCAGATCATTCATCTCGTTCTTCAAAGTGCGAATTTTTCCATCCAAAAATTGAATGCATGTGTCGTGCACTTTAGTCTTGAAGGAATTGTCAATGGTCATATTGGGCGTCAAATCATCATTCAAAATAAAGGAGAAGGCCTCTTCAGATGGAGAGGCCTTCATGAAATAAAAAGAAAACAACGCCTGTAAGCCGAGTTCTGTTTCCCGATTCGCATCGGGACCTCTATCATTTGTCTATGCGACCTACCCTCCGGGGCCGGACGGGCCATCCTCCAATGGGAAGGGAAAAAAAAAACCCTCCCCACATTCCCGGTTTACATGGTCTTACAGCCCGCAAGGTTTGTCTGAGCTACTTCCGTTACCGGAAATACTGGTGGGCTCTTGCTCCACCTTTTCACCTTTACCTGTCTTTGCTTGCGCTCCAACGTCGGCAGTTTAAATTTCTGCAACACTATCTGTCATCGTGCAGTCACCCACACAAAGCCCTCGCTTTTAACGAGGTACGGTGCCCATTGCAGCCCGGACTTTCCTCTCTTCCCGAAAAAAGAGCGATAGAGCGGCCATTGTTTTCAGTGGCAAAGGTAAATGCGTTTTGCTTTTGGAAAATTTGTTTTGAACGATTGATGGAAGTCTTTGAATTGTTTGTTGTTCTTTGTTCGGTGCTAGTACCTCTTCACTATCCTGGACGACAATTTTCATTCGTGAATAATTGCTGTCGATTAAACCTTTTTATTCCCATATTGTCATAGCACAAGATGCTTAGGGCACAAATGCCAATCACTGCGATCATTTAAATATAATTGATGACTGATAGCGAAATAATGACCATGTATTTGGATCCTCCGAGTAGAGAGGTAGCCTTTGGCCATGTATTGAAGCAGCATCAGAAGGCTATCTATTATTACGTGAGAAGAATGGTATTGAGTCATGACGATGCGGATGATATCACTCAGAACACATTCATCAAAGCATGGAAAGCTCTTGTACATTTTCGGGGTGATTCCAAAATAAGTACATGGCTTCATAGGATTGCATACAATGAAAGCATCAATTTTATGGAAGCTAGAAAGCGGGTGCATTATGTGTCGATAGAAAATGTGGCTGAACAGCTCGGTAGATCACTCCAGAATGATGTTTTATACAACGGCGATGAGATTCAGATAAAACTTCAGACGGCCATGGCATTATTGCCTGAAAAACAAAAGGCAGTATTTATCATGAAATATTTTGAGGAGAAGAAATATGATGAGATAGCGCAGATCACTGGAACAAGCGTTGGTGCACTCAAGGCGAGCTATCACCATGCTGTTACAAAAATTGAAGCGTTTTTATTGAAACAATCATGAACGATAACATAGAAAATATTGACGATCCATTACCGGCTGAATTGAAGAAGATTCAGGAATCTAAGAATTTCAAAAGCGAATTTGATATTCCTGAGAATTATTTTGAATTGATGCAATCGGAATTGGAGTTGAAGACGATGGATGCTTCTGACAATACCTCGGAATTGAACGTGCCGGAAGAATTTTTCATAAAGCAGCAAGCAGCGATCCTGAGTCACATCAAAACAGTGAGTGACGATTCAAAAGTGAGGCCGATGTATCGCCGAGTTTTACCGTATGCCATTGCGGCATCGGTGGTGGGCATTGCTGTGTTCTTCTTCTGGCCGGGTGTGGAGAATTCTTCCGGTAACGCTTTTGCGGAAGTCATTCAAAAGACAGAATTGGATATTGACGATATGGAATACTTCGCAGCCGATGAGGACTATTACGATTTATATATGGAGGAGGCAGGTGATGAAATATACCTTGATGTGAATCTGGCAAGTGATAGTGGAAGTGTCGATACACGCATTGACATGGGCGTTGTGGAAGATACTGATGCGCCGGTAAATAAAAATGAAGACGTCATTATACCTTCGGGCATGAATTCCGCTCCAGCATGGAACGAACTCACCAATGAAGATATTCTTGAATATTTATTCGAAGAAGGTGATGATGAATTTTTAAACGATTTGAATGAACTGAAAAAACAATAAGATGAAAAAGGCAAATTTGATAATGGCTTTGATAATGATCTTTTCTGTAGCAAACCTTATGGCACAGAAAGATGATTCCACCAAAGTAAATCGCAAACAAAAAATTGAATCACTCAAGCGTGCTTACATCACAGAAAAGCTGGATTTGACTACAGCGGAGGCGGAGAAGTTTTGGCCGATATACAATTCGCACACAAAGAAGGAGGACGCCGTGAAGCAAGCCATTCAGGAGTCCAATACAAAGTTGAAGTCCGGAACGCTGAGTGAAAAGGAAACGATTGTAGCAATTGATGTGATCACGCTAAAGCATAAGGAACAGGCAGACCTAGAAGGTCAGTTTATGAAAGATTGCATACCTGTGATTGGCGCAAAAAAAGTGTCGCAACTTTCAGGATTGCAACGTGAATTTCAAAGGGAAATGATGCAACAATTGAAGAATCGTCGCAAAGAAAATATGGATGGAGGACAGCGACAAGGACAAAGACCTGGAAAAGTGCAGGGGCAGAATAAAATGAGAAACTGATTATACGAAGTGTCTATAGAGGTAAAGGGGATGAATGCTGTGGGCTTCAATCACATTCGGACCCACCGGCAATTCGAGGAAGCCATCCGCATCAGTGAGGTTGGAATAGTCACCAGAGCCACCTCCGACAGCAGGTACTGCTAATATTTCACCTTGCATGGAAAAGGTAATTTTCACTTGAAGAAAGAACGTGAGAGTTGTGTTGTTCTCAAATGAAGTGGCAAGCTTTGCATAGAATGGAACCGGTTCTTTTTTATTCAAACTCTTCTTTAGCCATGGTATCAAATATCTATTAGCACACATGAAGGTAGAAACAGGATTGCCTGGAAAAGCAAAAACCACTTTTTCGTTTTTGTTTCCAAACCACATTGGTTTACCAGGTCGCTGTGCAATGCCATGAAACAATTTTGTAACACCCAATTCTTCCAGCACAGTTGGAATAAAATCGAATTTGCCCTTAGAAACAGCACCTGTAAGGAGCAGAGCGTCGCACTTCTGCAATTGAGCAGCAATAGCAGTTTTCATAATTTCATAGTCATCCGGTAAGTGCGATTGACTTGATTCAATACCATGCGCTTTCAGAATTTGTTGTAGCGCATAAACGTTGGATCGCCTTATCTGATGAGCTTCCGGTATGATATCGGTTTCTACCAATTCATCGCCGGTGGAAAAAATGTGTACGCGCGGAAGAGATGCAACATGCACACTTGTTTTACCTACCGAGACAGCAATTCCAATTTCAGCGGCACCTATTTTTTTTCCCGATTGCACCAGAATATCGCCGCGTATTTTATCCGAGCCACGGACATGAATGTTCTGCCCTGCACGAACATTTTTTGAATGTATGGCACAGGAATTTTCAATGATCTCTATCTCTTCGTAAGGAATGACGGAATCTGCAGATTGAGGACAAATGCCGCCAGTCATCACTTCAATGCAAGCCGCGTTTTCCGACAATGTCGTTTGAGGAGAGCCTGCCTTTTGTGTTGCTGCGATGTTGAAGTGACGAATTCCATTTCGCCAGTCGGCAATTTTTATCGCAACTCCATCCATCATGATTCGATTGAATGGTGGTAAGTCGGTGTCTGCAACAATATCCTCGATAAGGATTCTTCCAAGAGAATGGTGCGTGGAGATTTCCTCATCCACAAATTGAAAGGGATGCGAAAGAATGATGCGTGTTGCTTCTTGTGGTGAGATCATCGCTGCAATTTATCCTCCGATAGTGGCCATGGATTCTGAGATGGGATCCGCATTGCGTTGGGCTTCGGCTTCAAAACCATTCTTTGCACGGTGATTCACGATGTGTGAAATGCGCAGTGCAATGGCCTCATCAGTATGACCTTGGCGGAGCATCGACAAAAGATCTGCTTTGCCATTGTCATATAAACATGTCTTCATCGTTCCTTTCGGCGTGAGTCTGATTCTGTTGCATGTGCCGCAGAAACTTCTTGTCCAGGCCGCGATCACGCCAACATTACCGGAGTGTCCCGGAATATGATAATTGAGTGAAGTAGAATTTTCTCCATCCACAATCTTGTTCATTTCAGGATAGTGTTGCTTCAATTCTTCAAGGATGGATTTGAAATTCCACTTGATGGCGTGTCGTTCACCAACGCCATTGAAAGGCATTTCTTCAATGAAGCGAACATCTACGGGAAACTGTTTTGTCAGTTCAGCAAGTGGAATGATGTCGTCGTCATTTTGTCCTTCAACAATTACGGCATTGATCTTCGTTTCGATGCCATGCTTCAACATCAAATCAAAAGTGCGCATTACTTCATCGAAATCGTTGCGACGAGTGAGTGCGTTGAATTTTTCCCTGTTGAGGGTATCCAACGACAAATTCACTGAGTGAATTCCGATTTCCTTCATGCGCTCAACATGAGGTGCGGTAAGTGTTCCGTTGGTAGTGATGGAAATCTGATTGAACCAATTTTTCGAAGAGACTTCTTCTATCAACCGCACAAAATCTTTTCTGAGAAAGGGTTCTCCACCGGTAAATCTTAGTTTGGT
>JAYTMF010000460.1:0-3044 GCA_043728755.1 Flavobacteriales bacterium | reverse complement strand
GCTCTATGGCACCCATAAAACAAAACCCGAAGTTCATTCGGGTTGGTCTGTTGTCTTATTATACCGATTGGACAAGTATAATAGTCCAATCTTTGCTTCGCCAGATTGAACTAAACACTTGTATCCATCGGCATTTACCACTGTATGATTTCTCAAACATTGGCCAGTTTTAGAAATCACATTGGTAGTATTTGCCGGTGTTCAGGCATGCTTCATTCAATTCTTCCTGAATTCAATATCTGCATTCAACAGATCACCAAATTCCTGACCTGTTTCCAGCATGAAATCATCTTCCTCTTCATACTCCCAAACAATTTTCATCCCTGGGATTTCCTTGCATATTTCGTTGATTTTTTGAAGCACATTGAAAATGGCTTTGCTACTCGACGTGTTGAAATATGTGAGACGGAATTGAAATTCTGCCGTCAGCTTAAAATTCAATTTGTTTGATTCAATGAATTCCGCGATAGGCTTGTAAAATTCGTATGCATCGATAGGAATGGAAATTCCCTCCATTCGTTGAATGTTCTCGTTCACATCTATCGAAATAAGCGGTGTGCTTTTGGTTTGTTCCAACTTATAAATCATGATCTTTAGATTTTAAATATTTGTTTTGAAAATGCTCATTGGTACCAGGACTGAACTCACGCACATCCATGCGCCGTCTTTCATTTCTTCTACATTGATGCGGAGATTTTTCGCTCCGTTTTTCATGATCTGCAAAAGTCCAAGGCCTGCACCACCGCTGGAATTGAAATCGGAATTCATCAATTTTGATCTGTATTCGGCTTCGATTTCTGAAAGATCGAGTGAACTGATGCGTTCTGCTTGGTTTTTGAGTGTGCGTGCATTTTGCTCGGTAGAAATATTCTTCACGACTATTCGCAGTTCGTTTTGTTCTGCGGTCCATTCAAACTCAACCTTGGTGCCGTTGCTATAGCGCTGCGCGTTATCAAGTAATTCAATAGCGAATCCAACCAGTTTAGTGATCCGTCTAACCGATGGCTCGTTATCCGACATGGCCTGTTTCAAGGTTGTACACATAAATGATCTGAGATCATCAGTGAGGTTACCTTCGTATGTGAAGTGGTGTGATTTCTCCATTTTTTCAAGTTTTATCATATTTGAAATCCGATCAGCAGGATGTCATCTGTTTGTTCTGTTGTTCCTTTCCAGTTTTCGTGTTCGGTTTTTAATGCGTGGCTTAGTTCGCTTATACTTTTACGGTAAAACTCACTTAAAAGTTTCGTGAGATTCTTTTTGGAAAACAATTTTTGTCCTGTTACTCCGCCCATCTGGTCACAATAACCATCGCTCATAATGAAATAGCGTGCTTCCGGATTTATGTCGAAGCAGTGTGATGTGTACGAGGGTAGAAGTCCCGGGTTTAAGTCGCCAACGCTGTATGGTGAGGGACGTACAGTAATACATTCATCCCTTGTACAAATGATCAATGGCGACTTTGCACCTGAAAATTCTATTGTGTTTTTTTGTTTATCGATTCGTATAATCGAAATATCCATTCCTGCATGAAATAGTGCTTCCTCAGTTTTGGATTTCAAAGAAGATGTGATCTGATCGTTCAGATTGGTCATAATTACGGCAAGATCTTCATGCGGGTTTTGTTCTAGAATTTGTTTCAAATTGTAGAATCCTGTGAATGAGAGCAAAGCTGCCGGAACTCCATGACCAATGCAATCTATGGCTGCAATAAAGATGCAATCGTCGATGTTAGCAACAAACGGTAGGTCACCACTAACTATGTCCAGAGGTTTGTAAAAAACAAAACTGTTTTTTAGGTGTTGATTCAAGGTAGCGGTATCAGCAGCCAGCGAGCCTTGGAAATAACTCGCCGAGGTAATGCTCTTGTGAATATCGTCGGTTTTAATTTTTAATTCATCGTTTTTCAATCGGATGGTTCTATTCCATTTCCGGAAATTGCGGATGATGAGCGCAGCTCCAACCAAGGCAAGTAAGCAAAGGATTCCGATGACGTAGCTGATTTTCTTGATGGTATTTTCCCTTTTCAACTTTTCTTCGTTCGCCATTGTTTCAAGTGTGAGCATCTTGTTTTGTTTTTCAGCTAAAAGGAGCTTACTGGTTTCGCCTTGCTTGTCGAGCTCGAGCTGTGTATGTATGAGCTTCTGAGATGCTTTGGCATTTTCCAGTTCGATGATGGCGTTTTCCTGTTGCTGATTATTCAATGAAACTTGAAGAAGTTCGAGATCCCTTTTTACTTTTTCTTTTTCAATGCGTGATCTTTCAACTTCTGATTTCACCAATTGCTGTTCAACAGCCATCAAATTATTTTCCTGTTGTTGATTGAGAATGTCCAATTGACGGTTGTCGAATTCTAGCCTTCGTTGTTCAACTGAAGCGTAGTAACTCTCTATATTCTTTTTGATTTGCTCAATGAGGAGACGCTTATCGGTTTGCTCCTTTATATTCATCTTGTCCTCTTGATTCATCTTCGAATTCAGCGCATTGATCTGGACAATTATCGATCTTTCAGAATCCCGATTGTTCGTTTTCGAATAGCATATTTTTGATAGTTCCAACGCATCTAATTTGAGATCATCAAACTGAAATCTTGAACTCACCTCAACCATTTCCTTCGCAATTGTGATAGCTTCATTGGTCTGTTCAGATTGATTGAGAAGTGTAGCGTAGATAATATTCGCTTTGACAAATGCGCGTGTGTTATTGTTGCTTATAGCAATATCCCTGGCTTTGATCGCGTATTCAATGGCTTGGTCATTTCGTTTGTCCTGCTTTAGGAAGTATGCGTAATTCAATAGTATTTCAGGAAGCTCTTTTGCCGTTTGAGGACAAGTAACAATAGCGTCGAGAAAATTGTATTCAGCGGCATTTTTTTCGTTTATTTTTTGTTGACACAATGCAATATTATTTGCGCTAATTGCAATACATCTTTTGTCTGCTTTCCAGCCGGCCACCATGTTCATTTCTTTGAATGATAGAATGGCCTCTTTATAGTTCTGCAGATCATTTTGAATAAATCCCAACAATTGGCATGCTTCCATCCA
>JAYTMF010000459.1:0-1163 GCA_043728755.1 Flavobacteriales bacterium | reverse complement strand
GTAATAGTCCAATCGGTATTATTCATCGCATTTGTTCATTCGAAAAATCAAGTGCCGTGAAATACTATTTTATTTTGATGGGAAGCACACCGGCCATCTCACCAATTACATTGATCAATTCTTTATCAGAAGGAACGATGATTTTTGAGTTGTTGCCCAATGCTTTTTCCAATGCTTCGAGCTTGCGCAACGTTTGAGCATTGCCAACGAAGTACTTCTCAGCCGCCTCATTTACCAGGGCAATGGCTTGCGCTTCGCCTTCTGCAGCAAGGATTTTAGCTATACGGATTCCTTCCGCCTTCTTGATCTCTGCACGTTTTTCGCCATCAGCCTGCGTTTCAATAGCTGTTGCATAGTCAATAGCTGCCATCTTTTCGTTCTCGGCTTTAACGATTTTGTTCATCGTTTCCTGAACGTCTTTCGGTGGATCGATCTCTTTTAATTCTGTTCTCACGATTTCAATTCCCCAATCAGAAGTTTCATCGATGAGTGTTACATGAAGTCCCTTGTTGATTTTGCCTCGCTCGCTGTTCGCCGATTTCAAAGTCATCGTTCCGATGATATTACGAAGTGTTGTCCGTGCGAGATTGACGATCTGGTATTGAATATTATTGACATTGTATTGCGAATTTTTCACGCTGGTTTCATCCATCTTAATTTTGAAATAAACCTGCGCGTCAACCGAGGCATTCAGATTGTCAAAGGTGATAATCTCTTGTTTGTCCGCGTCGATCATTTGCTCTGTGACATTCACGAGATAAATTTTATCAACGAATGGAATGATCCAGTGAAAGCCGGGATTTGCAAAGCGGTTGTATTTTCCAAATCGTTCGATCAACCCTCTGTGGGTAGGTCTTATGATGCGAATACCAAGAAAGAATAAGAATATTACAAGAGCAATGATGATTTGTGTAGTCATGTTGTTTGAGTGTTTGTGCCAAATGTACTGCTTTATTCTATTTCGAGTAAGATGTGCAGCATTAGCCTTTCATGATTCCGCATAGATGAAAGAGCATTCTTGCACCTACGTTACCATTCCAGTCGTCATCACCGGGAGCTACTTCTACTAAGTCAAAGCCGATGATTTCTTTACCCGAATTTTTCAACATGGTAAGTAGGTAAGTCGCTTCATCAAACTTCAATCCTCCGGGAACAGGAGTGCC
>JAYTMF010000458.1:0-1514 GCA_043728755.1 Flavobacteriales bacterium | reverse complement strand
GATTTTCGATCCCACTTTAAGTCGCGGATTGTCACTTGAGCCGCTGAGGACGACGAGATCTCCTGCTCGTGCGCCGAGACGATTTCCGGTAATGGTTTTCAGTTCGGCCTCATTTTTCACCAATTCCTTATTGTGAATGAAAGTCTTGTTGTTGAATAGGTCTGATGAATGTTTTATGGCTTTATTTCCCCAGTTGCCTTGGCCTTGAACACTTTGACCTGATTCGGTTGTCACAGCCGTATTTTCTACGTAGTCATAGCTACCTGTTTCAAAATTCAGCGGGAGGACTTTCATTGAAAGATCGAAAGATTCCAGATCGTGACCAAAGGACATTTCGATGGGAGTTCCGCCGGCGGGTGCACCAAAAATCAACTCAGTACCATTATAGAAAAACCATTGACCGTAAAGATTTGCAAGCCGTCCGATGAAATTAAATGTGCTCTCGTTGTACTGTGTCAAGTATGGGAACATCGGATCAGATGTTGGCGCACACTTTATGGAAACGAGGTTTGACGGATATGCAGCTCCAACAGATTGAATGACTTGCTTCAGACTTTTCTCCAAATGCGTTGTGCAATTGGGACCATCATCGAGAAGAATACTGCTGCTATGTCCGCTAATGACCAGATCAGATGCATTGCCACCATGTCGGGAAAGACTCACGTTTGTGACGATGCCTTTGAAGAAATTCAGTTGATTATTACCTCCTTGAGATTTCAAGGCGATCTTAATTTCTTTACCAATATAATCTTGGCTACTTTCTAAAGTAATGGCTCGCTCACCTTCCACAGCACTGAGGGGCATTTTAACCTCAAAAGTATGATGCCAGTCCATGCGTTGTGAAATATTCAAACTGGAAACATTGGTGAGACTTGGGCTACCTTCTATCTCAATTTCCGCTTGCAAGTGAAGATTTTCGTGAGCCATGACATCGAAGATTTATGTTTACTGCATTGAGAAAAAAGCAAAAAAGCACAGCAGGATGAATTTCTCACTGTGCTTTTTAAATGAATTCGAACAATGAAATTGTTCAGATGGCGGACCTCCTGAAATACCGGGTAGGACCATTCAACTGTCAATTAAATTGGCCATGGGTTTTCGTGTGTTGCATCACCAACAGTGATCTTTTGTGCAGACACAACGAAATGGATAGTCATTGGATTTTCTCCAACGCTGTCAATACTTTCACTGAAAGTCACAATGTAGCCATTCTCCCAAGTCAATTCCTTCATTTTGGTTTTGGAATCGCGCTTGTTGAATGTGATCTTTCCATTCTTGGTAGAATACTGATCAATCATCCATGCGAAAAGCGATGAGTCTTCCGTGGATTCAATCTCGATCTGAACTGTTCCACCGCGGATCAATGATGAAGGGCGGCCGGTTGAATCCACATCGCGATTGAGGGCATAGCTGGCATGAAGTACTCTTACTTCTGCGCCGCCATCAATAGATACTGTTGCATTAAATGACATGAGGTTGAGGTTTTTGAGTTAATAAATAATTGAATTGTTTAC
>JAYTMF010000457.1:0-1252 GCA_043728755.1 Flavobacteriales bacterium | reverse complement strand
CGGATAATGCGCCTTCAAATACGCCGTTTGATAGGCCACAAAGGCGTAGCACGTCGAGTGCGATTTGTTGAAAGCGTAGGCCGCAAAGGCTTCCCAATCCGTCCAAACTTTTTCGCAAATGGCACGTGGATGCCCATTTTTTTCGCAACCATCCAAAAATTGTGGCTTCATTTTGCTCAAAACGGCCAACTGCTTTTTACCCATTGCCTTCCGCAAAACGTCGGCGTCACCCTTAGAAAAGTTCGCTAACAGTTGAGACAAAAGCATAATTTGTTCTTGATAAACGCTAATTCCGTAAGTTTCATGGAGATACGTTTCCATTATGGGTAGGTCATAAACCACCTGTTCGCGCCCATGTTTCCGATTAATAAAATTCGGAATATATTGCAACGGGCCGGGGCGATACAACGCGTTCATTGCAATCAAATCGGCGAATTTATCGGGTTTCAAATCGCGTAGATGTTTCTGCATCCCGGGACTTTCAAACTGAAACGTGGCGTTTGTTTCGCCGCGTTGATAGAGTTCGTATGTTTTTTTATCGTCAAGCGGAATGCCGTCAATTTCAATCGAAATACCGTAATTTTCCTTGATTAATTTCAACGCATCCCGAATAATTGTCAAGGTTTTCAGGCCCAAAAAGTCCATTTTGATAACCCCCGCGTCTTCGATAATCGAGCCTTCAAATTGAGTTATCAACAAATTCACGTCTTTTGATGTGCAAACGGGCAGAATTTCGGTCAAATCCTTTGGCGCAATAATAATTCCCGCCGCGTGAATACCCGTCCCACGTACCGACCCTTCTAAAACCAAAGCCTCGCGCAGCACCGCCGAACGCGGGTCGCTTGTATCAGCCAAAATCTCGCGAAGGAGTTTGGCGTTGTCAATGTCTTCGGTTCTAAGGTTTTCTTTTCCTTCATCCGTTAGGCCACCTTCGCCCGTAAGCGGGGCGGTCAAAAGGCGATTTAATTTAATACCCGGCTTATCGGAAACGAGTTTTGCCATATTATTGGCGTCCGCCAAAGGCAAATCCATGACCCGCGCCACGTCTTTTATCGACATTTTTGCCGCCATCGTGCCATACGTGACGATGTGCGCGACTTGCTGTTTGCCGTATTTGCCGACGACGTAATCAATCACTTTTTGACGGCCTTCATCGTCAAAATCCGTATCAATATCGGGCATTGATTTACGGTCGGGATTCAAAAAACGTTCAAAAAGTAAGTCATATTTAATCGGGTCTATATTCGTAATG
>JAYTMF010000456.1:0-7928 GCA_043728755.1 Flavobacteriales bacterium | reverse complement strand
ACCTCAGTGCTGTTAGAATCCATCATGCGAATAATGACAACAACACCGCTGTGGTAGTACAACCGATCAATAATCCCGAATTGCTGGGTGTTACTGCATTTGACCGATGCCAATTCGAATGGACGGATGAATGTAAGGCCAGATTTGGACATTACTATCAATTCATGGTCAAGTATTTTTATGTGCGTGGGTATTCGTTCAACAGGTGTTCTTTTGCCAATCATATGAATTATGCGGTTCAACCTGCCACTCTTGGTATTCGGAGCACAGGCATTCTTTCCTACAACAGCAGGTACGATGTGGATGACCGTTATCAGGACTTAGCGCAGAATGATTCGAAGTTTGAAGGATTTGAATTTGGAATCAGGGCCTATGTCGATGCAGCATATTGGAATGGATTGACTGTCCAGCGAACCACATTTACCAAGAATGTGGTTGGGATAGAATCGAATGGTATTTGTTTTTTCAATATTTCACTGAATGATTTCGAAATCGGCAATGACCACTACGGAGATACAGAAGAGGAAGATGGCGATGATGCCAGAGAAGGAATTGTAGTGAATGGCGGTGCAGGATTTTGGGTAACGGAAAATTATTTAGATGGAAATATTGATGGTGACCCTTCAAACCATGAAGTGCCGTATTCCATTGGCATTCGCATTAGAAACACAGATGCCGATGATAATGAGGTTTACAGAAATACATTGGCCAATCTCACATACGGCAATAAGGCGGATGGCGACAATATGAACCTCGCAGCAGATGTCTTACCTATTGGTCTCCGGTACGTATGCAATACCAATATCGACAATGAATTAGATTTCAATGTTGATGATTTTGACAATGCCGAGAATGAAATGGGGATAGCGAAGTATCAACAAGGCGTTCCTGTGAACATATTGAATCCGAATGGAACCACTACTGGTGCACAAAACACTTTTACATCTTCAACTTTTCTGCAATTAAATTCGGAGGGAAATTTCAAAATGAGTGCTATTGGCAACGGCCAGTCTGTCCTCAATGATGAAATTGTATATCGATACTTTGGTAGCTTAGCTCCACCCAATATAAGTCCGAATGTGATTACTTCTAGTATCAACGTTACAGACAATTCGTGTAACGAACTTGTACATTTAATTGCAAATGGCAACAATGGAATTAATACTGATCCGAATTTACAAGCAGCACTCACCACCTGGAACGGTATTGTAGCAATGGTTAAACCACAACTTAATGCCACACATTTTTTAATTCACACCCTCATTGATGGGGGTAATACCGCATCTTTGCAAGCGGCCGTGGATTTCGCTTGGAGCAGTGATACTTGGTTGATGCGCGATCAACTTTTAGCCGGTTCACCCTTTCTGAGTCAGGAAGTGTTGCGCAAGGTTGCGGACAAAACGGATGTCTTTCCACATGCCATTGCCTCGGAAATATTTATTGCCAATCCGGATGTGTTACAGGATGCAAAATTCTTGCTTTATCTTGAAACGAAAGATGATCCCATGCCGGCGTATATGATTGATATCCTGCTTGCAAGCAGCAATCAGACGACTATGCGCACACAGTTGGCCACCACGTACAACAATTTTAAGAATGTTTATTCCCATTACAATGCCTTGATTGCGAGGGCAAAATTGAGCGAGCCTCAAACGGCTTTGCAGGCCATGAATATGATGGATGACTTCGATGAACTGCACATGGAATTTCAGATCATCAATCAACTTTTGGACATGGAAAATATTGCCGTTGCCAATTCAAGGTATGCCAATTTGAAAAATGAGGTGTATTTGAACCACTACAACAAATTGTGCGTTGTATCATTCCGCGAATGGATGGATTTTCGGGAAGCGATGATTGCGCAGCACCAGACCTGGGAAGATCTGACACCCTCACAATGGAATACCATAGAAGATTTGGCTCTTAACCGAAACCACTGGGTAGGAGCAGCCGCAATGGGATTGCTGAATTATTTCAAGGACAAGAATTATTTTGTTCCACCGGCATATCATAATGGTTTGCAAAACAAGCGTTTGAATAACAAACTCAGAGTAGCGCAAAATCTTATACAACTATTTCCAAATCCGGCAAATGCTGAATTGAATATTCGAATGAATGATCTTGTCGAAATTTCAGAGGCGGTAGATTTAAAGATTTTCAACGCAAATGGCAAATGCATGGAACAACTTAGAATCACACCGATGAATACTCAAGTATCGCTCGATTGTAAAAGCTGGACGTCCGGTTTATATCACTACCAACTTTTCCTGCCGAATGGTAAAATTCTTACAGGGAATTTTGAGGTGATACATTGAACGTTACATATCATGAGATGCTATGCATTGTTGATATTATTTTATCCTTTTTCGCTGTTAAGTCAGAACACATACAGCGAGCGGCTGAGCGTTGACATCAATACAATTGGATTTGGAGTTTGGGAAATGGAAGATGGATATATGCAAACAGGTGTAACATTAGATACCTCTGCTTCCGTTTTGTATTCAAAATTGTGGATTCGCAAGACAAATATGTCCGGGCAGGAGCAATGGATAAAAACTTACGGAACGGCTGAACAAAGTTTCTTTAATTTTCTGGATGCCTTTATCCGACTCAATGATGGGAATTTTGTCGTTGCCAATCAAACGATGCGTGGAGATAGCATGTTAGGACAGCTTACCTGGTTTGACGCAAATGGAGATACCATCAGAACACTGTTGATCAGATCACCTACGTTTTTGTCAATTAATCAGAACAACTGGTTCGTGCCAACTTATTTATCGAATGATGATCAAGACAATATTTATTTGAGCGCGCAGGTAACACAAGTGGCTTCAGGTAATGATTTTTCAATTTCAAAATTCACATCACTGGGAGAATTGGTTTGGGACTATATCTATACTCAATCGCCACAATATGATATTTGTTTCTCAATTAACGCCGAAGAAGAGGGCGTGATTGTCGTTGCTGCCAACGATAATCTTGTTACCAGTGGTAATTATTACACGGAGTATTTTTTTAAATTGGATACAGAAGGCAATTTGAAGTGGGAATATATTGAACGGCCCGAGTTCAATTTATTCCAGCCACAGGAGATAGTGCTTTCGAACGATAAAGTAATAGTTGCAACAGCCTACTACGATGGATTTGAGGGGGGTGATGCCTTTATTTATGCTATGGATACTTTGAATCATGTATGTTGGTCAGGACATGTTGAGAATATCGGATATCGATCGGGCTTCACCAATATTGACAAAACCTGCGATGCCGGATATGTATGCTCCGGCAACTTCCGAGAAGTCCTTCCTGCTTACGACTCCATCAACGGCATTGCCAATGAAGGTGTACTGCTGGTGAAATTCGACAGCATCGGAAATCTGCTTTGGCAACGCAAGTATCATTACCTGGAGGCACCGAGCGATTATCACAGAATATATGATATGAAAGCCACAAGCGATGGCGGTTATATCATGGTGGGTGAGGCGACCGATCAGACAGGTGCAAATGCCAACTGGCAACCTGTTCTTCCGCGACAGCAGGGATGGATTCTCAAAGTGGACGCCTGCGGTTGTCTGGTGCCGGGCTGCGACAGTGAACGCATGGCGATGTCATGCGGCTGCGAGGTTCCTTTTTTCCCAGAAGTACCGCATTATTTTCTCACCGGTCCCAACCCTGCAACACATTCACTCAACATTTATTATGGCGATGTACAAGATGTATCGACTGCCGCAGAATTCCGTGTGCACGACATGAATGGAAAACTGGTGTATGCGTTCAAACCTACCACCACCTCCACCACTTACATCGTTGATGTTTCAGAATGGGCACGAGGCCAGTATGTGCTTAGCCTAATCGATGGCAGCCGCGTGATGCAAAGTGAGAAGGTCATTGTTGTCAGGGAGTGATGTGATTTTTTGTTGGTAGTTGAGTTACTGAGTTATTGACTAATGGCCAAGCAAATTGCGCCGGTAGTTTACTTATTTCAAAACAGCCGATTGAGAAACTTACAGTAAATCAACCCGCCAGGTTAAGATTTATCCTTGAAGAATTCGGCACCGTGAATGACATTCTGCATGATCTACCGTGAATTTACGCAAAACTCAATCACTGCCGAAAGTGCACACGTCACTATTCCCCTGCCAACCACGCCTCCAGCGCAGCAATTTCCGCACGCAGACCATCAATCTTCATCTTCAGATCGATTTGTTTGTCGATGTCGTTACTCATTCGGGTTGATTTGTTGGCCTGGATCCAGTAATTGATGTCATGCTGTTGCGCGGCACCGGCAGCACCGGATTCTGTCGGTACAAGTTTATGGAGCCAGGTACTTCGCTCTTTCGCATCTGTGTGTTTCTGCTTCACTTTATTGTACCTTTCAACAAGGTCGAGCAAATTGCTCTTTTTCTTCAACAGAAGAGACAGATACCTGGGAGACTCGCGCAATTTCATTTCCTGTTCCAGCAATTCAGGATACACACTGCGTTGTTCATTCAACAATGCTTCCACCTGTGCACCCAATCCCTGAAGGATTTTCTCTGACTTCTCCGGCAATTTGCGTTCAAGATTTTCCGCCATAGACAATACACTCTTGACCGTCTGCAGGAATGGCGCAATTTCCTGAAGGCTCAATCCCAATCGCATCCTTAAGTCGAGTAATCCAAATTTCATACTTTAAAACAAGTGATCCGATTTAACCGGCTAAAAAGCCATAACACAACAAATTGGCGAACGACATAGTCAATATTCAGTAACCGTTCACATTGCGAACGCCACCAAAAATATTTTAAAATCGTTCACGCGAGAACACGCGATGAAAAAAATTCAAATCGTTCATGACGATGAAAGGAGAACCAAACGGAAATCAATTTGAAAATTTGCCGGTTTGATTTTCATCTGATCCTCCATGATAAAATTGAAGCACCGAAACATCTCAAACATTGCGTGTGACGGGCATGTTGTAGACATGCGTATTCCCCGCGTTTCCAAGATGTCGGCAGATGAATAGGATGTCTGAGAAAATCGCTTCATTCCTATTATTTTCTACCAACGCATTGAAAATGAAGAAAGATGTATTACTTTTGCCGGCCTTTCACAAAGGCGGGTTTTACTTCACATCTTCACTTGTCCCGCGCACGGCGCGGAGTGTTCTTCGAAGAATGGTTGTCAAATTCAAATTCGTGAAAGCGGACAACCATTTTATTTACTTAATAATTATTCATGATCAATTTTGAATTGCTCGGGCTGAGTAAGCCTGTGATGCGCGCTATTTCGGAGCTAGGCTTCGAAACGCCAACCCCTGTACAGGCGCAAGCCATACCTGTTATGATGGCAGGTAACCAAGACGTTGTGGCCCTCGCCCAAACCGGAACCGGAAAGACAGCAGCTTTCGGACTACCGCTTATCGATATGCTGGAATTTGGAGATCGCCATACACAGGCCCTCATCCTGGCGCCAACGCGCGAATTGTGTATGCAGATCACACGTGATATTCAGAACTACTCTAAATATGTAACCGGCGCACATGTCGTAGCTATTTATGGTGGTGCTAGTATCGACGGACAAATACGCGAAATGCGTAAAGGTCCTCAAATCGTTGTTGCTACACCGGGCCGACTGGTGGATATGATCGAGCGAAGTATCGTTGATCTATCGCGCATCGAATTTGTTGTACTCGACGAAGCAGATGAAATGCTTACAATGGGATTCAAGGATGATCTTGATCTTATTCTTTCACGCACACCAAAAGAAAAGAACACATGGTTGTTCTCTGCAACAATGCCGAATGAAGTTCAGCGCATTGCACGCAGCTATATGAAAGATCCTTTCGAAGTAACAGTTGGAACAAAGAACTCAGGCAACGAAAACATCGAACACTTATATTATGTTGTTCATGCAAAAGATCGTTACCTCGCTCTTAAGAGAATTGCTGATTATAATCCTGAAATTTTCGCAATTGTATTCTGCAGAACGAAAATAGAAACACAACAGATCGCTGATCAATTGATCAAAGACGGTTACAATGCTGATGCTTTGCACGGTGACCTGTCACAAGCGCAACGCGACTTCGTAATGAAGCGTTACCGCAGCAGATCATTGCAGATGTTGGTTGCTACCGATGTTGCAGCAAGAGGTATTGATGTGAATGACGTTACCCACGTTATCAACTACAATCTTCCTGATGAAATAGATAGCTATACACACAGAAGCGGACGTACAGCCCGCGCCGGTAAGACGGGTGTGAGTATCGCGATCGTGCATAGCAAAGAAATGCACAAGATTCGTCAGATCGAAAAGATCATTAAGCGTCAATTCGCACAAGCACAAATCCCAACAGGTTTTGATGTGTGTGAACAACAATTGATGGCATTGGTGAAAAAAGTTCACAATGTAGAAGTGGATGAAAAATCTGTTGAGCGTTACTTACCATCTGTGTTTGCAGAATTGGAAGAATTGTCGAGAGAAGATATCATCAAGCGATTTGTTTCAATCGAATTCAACCGCTTTGCTGAATACTATCGCAATGCACCGGATCTGAACATGAATACAAAGAGCGACGACCGCAGAGCAACTACTCCAGGACTAGTGAAGATGTATATGAACATCGGTGAGCTCGATGGATTTGACAACAACACATTGAAGGAATTCATTGCTGAGAATGCAGAGATCAACGCGCAGGAAATTACTTGGACAGATCTGAAGAATACCTTCTCATTGATCGAAGTTCGCAGTGAAGTAGTAGACAAAATTGTTGAAGCAATACATGGTGCTCAGTACCGCGGAAGAACAGTTCGTGTTGAGTCACGCGGCAATCGCGATGCAGGTATACCCCGCACAAGACTACGTGGAGATCGTGATGGAGATCGCGGTGGATATCGCGGTGGAGATGGCGGTGGCAAAGACCGTGATCGCGGCGGATATGGTGGCGATCGCAAGAAAAGCTACGGTGGCGGAGGCGGAGGCGGAAGCTACAGCAAAGGAAAAAAGAAGCAGTGGTAATCTTCGGAATGCACTGACCAAATAAATATTGAAATCTAAAAACAGGCTGTTCTGAAAAGAGCAGCCTGTTTTTTTATGTTCTTTCGGCACACAGGATACATAAATTCTATCCCCTCAGAAAATATTCTGAGCCCACAAAAATCCAATTCCGAATTCACATCGTAAGTCTCCTTTGTTAGGTTTAGAATTTCGATCTAACGAACACCAAACAATTAATTAATCTTAAATCAATTTCACATGAGAAAGAGACTCACCTCAGTAAAGCATTTCATCGGAATATTATTTCCGGCGTTCATGCTACTTTACGGCAATGCCGTTGCTTCCAGTCACAGAGAAGCACCATTCATTGCCAATGATCCACTTGCGGACAACACCGACCTTTATGCATTCCGTTGTCCGGATGATCCAAATTACATTACGATCATCGCCAACTACATCCCGTTTCAACATCCTAACGGCGGTCCGAATTATTATCAGTTCGGTCCGAACGTACGTTACGAAATTCACATTGATAACAATACAAGTACACCGGGCGATGACATCGTTTATCGCTTCACATTCACACGTATTGATGAAGATCCATCTACATTCTTCAACATTCGATTGGGTTTACAGAACGGAAAAACAACATACAGGCTTGAGAGAAGTATCAATGGTGCTTCGTCATTTCAAACTATTGTTGCCAATGGAGTTGTACCGCCGTACAACATTGGGGAACGTTCGATTTCAGGAGGTGCCGGACTCAACACAAGCTACGAAAGTTTGTTCACTTCAGCGATCAACAATGCAACAACCGGAGAAAGTGTTTTTGCAGGTCCCGTTGATGATCCATTCTTCGTTGACCTTGGTGGCATCTTCGATTTGGGTGATGCACCACGCCAAAATAGCGTTGCACGCGATGGTGTTGCGTGCTATAACGTCAGCACAATCGCACT
>JAYTMF010000455.1:0-1310 GCA_043728755.1 Flavobacteriales bacterium | reverse complement strand
AAAGTGGGTGGAACACCGGTCAAGAGCAGTTATAAGATCAAGCCGCTGGATGTCATCACCATTGAGTTGCCATTTCCTGTGCGCGAACTTGAACTGATTGCAGAAAATATTCCGCTGGAGATCATGTTTGAAGATGAGGAGCTGATCATTTTGAATAAGCCTGCCAATATGGTTGTCCATCCGGGTCACGGGAATTATACCGGCACTTTGGTGAATGCATTGATCTATCATTTTCAGAATTTACCAGTGAGATCAGATGCACATCCTGGACTTGTTCATCGCCTGGATAAGAACACTACGGGTGTTATGGTGATTGCGAAGACCGATCGATCACTGGTGAATCTATCAAAGCAGTTTTATGATCGCGTGATAGAGCGCCGATATGTCGCGCTGGTTTGGGGTGATGTAAAACAAGATGAAGGTACTGTCATCGGCAACACGGGAAGAAGTATCAAAGACAGAAAAGTATTTACTGTTTTTCCGGATGGCACGAATGGAAAACATGCAGTGACGCACTACAAGGTGTTGGAACGATTTGGTTATTTGACGTTGGTGGAGTGTAAGCTGGAAACAGGTCGTACACATCAAATACGTGTACACATGAAGCACATTGGTCATACTTTATTTGGCGATTACGAATATGGCGGCGATAAAATTTTAAAGGGAACCACCTTTGCTAAATACAAGCAATTCGTTCAGAATTGCCTCACTATTCTTCCGCGGCAGGCACTGCATGCACGCTCACTTGGATTCAATCATCCGACAACAGGCGAGTGGACTTATTTTGAAAAGGAATTGCCGAGCGACATGTACGACGTGATCGAAAAGTGGAGAAAGTATATTGCGGTCAACGAAGGGAAGTGACCCCGCTATCTTTGTGTAAAAGAAGAAAAAGGACTTTTAAAAATACACCAGTATCTGAATATTATACCAATGTGATTTATAAAACTGTCCAATGTTTGAGAAATCATATAGTGGTAAATGCCGATGGATACAAGTGTTTAGTTCAATCTGGCGAAGCAAAGATTGGACTATTACACTTGTCCATTCGGTATTGCTGTGCAACCAGTGCAAATAGCATAAAAAATTACATTATTCCGGCCACAAGTTTTGCGAAGCGATAAATTGAATCGTATCATCATTCAGAAGACGATGGCCTGAGTCAACAAGATGAAGGTGCTTTTCACTACCAATGATTGAAGAAAATTTATACCCGAGTTTAGGGGTGATGACGGAATCGGTTTGTCCAAAAATCATGTTGAATTTTATGCCGCTGTTCCGAATAATTGCACCAACAGTTTTAAGGTCGG
>JAYTMF010000454.1:0-2862 GCA_043728755.1 Flavobacteriales bacterium | reverse complement strand
GATAAGGCTGTTGGGAAAATCAAAGCGATCACTGCCGAAGACTATCGTCCCGACAACAGCACTGCCCTGCTAGACACTATCGGAAAATGTGTGAATCGCATTCGCGAAGATCACGGTGCAGAAATTCTGCGCAATGAAGCAAGTGTCGTGACGGTCATCATAACGGACGGCTATGAGAATGCCTCCATGCATTATACCTATCCAGAGATATCCAGAATGATCAAGCAATTGGAGGAAGAAGGGAAATGGACTTTCACTTTCCTCGGTGCCGACATCGATGCTGAACATATCGGTAGCATGCTGAGTGTTAAGAAAAGCAATACCCGTTCATTCAGCAAAAAACAAATGGGATCCATGATGAATGTAGTGTCCGATTCACTGCACGATTATGCTTGTGCGAAAAAACAAGGAATAGTGAATCAGGATTTTCTCAAGAATATCGAGAATGAGAATTAAATTAGATCCTTCTCAATTCAGCCTATGAATGTCCACTTGTTAAGATCTGATGACTGCGAAGATGAACTCTATCGCGATGTGTTGAACCTGCTCCGGCAAGCCAATGGTCCGATGGTGTTTTTGGAATCTGAACCGGAAAGTTTTTCTCACACAGGAGACTCTTATGTATATGTTGATCGAGAATCATTCACTACTCAATTGGAACAACCGGCTGTTGCGTATAACATTAAGTCAGAATATAGGATAGAATTTCCACTCGAGCGCAAACGGTACAAGTGGCCGGAGTTGTTTAAGCTTTGCAATAACTACAGGAAAAAGAAAGGTCTACAAAAAAATGAACACATCATTTTGCTTACCAACCACGACAATGATCTCAATTGGTTTGGTGGCATGGATGAAAACGCCAATAACTATTTCGTACAAACAAGTTCCTGGGGATTCTTTTTTGGTGATGATGTCGACCGAAGATTTCCTGTGGCTTACGAAGCAGCTTCATGGATATTGAGAAGATACATGTTCCCCAATTCAACAGCAGCCTGGAATGGAATGCACAAAGATCCTGTGGGATGCGTGATGGATTATTGTCAAAACAAGATGCAGGTTGTTCTCAAGATGCGCACCGGCGATGTGTGTACAGATTGCCTGGAGCAGATAAAAAAGTTGGATATGTCGCGCACGCTTGCCAATCAGATCCTATCTGTCTTCGAGAATATCCGCAAGTTCATGACATGGAAAGATCGCGCTTCTTTTCTTCGACAACCCAGTCGATTAAATATTAAAGGACATACGAAGCGCTTGTTTCTTCCCGATGCGGGAAACCTCGAAGTGAAACTGAATCCGATCGAACGCGCCTTGTATCTGGTGTTTCTCGATCATCCCGAAGGAATACTTCTCTCCCACTTTATTGATTACAAGGAAGCGCTATTAAAATACTATGGTGGTTTCAGCAGACAGGGCAATCAGAATTCCATCACAGAAAGTGTTGATCGATTATTGAATCCATTGGATAATAATCTGAACATTGCCCTCTCTCGCATTCGAAGTAAATTCAGGGAGGTCGTTGGTGAAGAGCTTGCCTGCTTCTATACCATTGAAGGATTGAGAGGAGAAAAGTATGGGGTGAAGCTGGAAAGAGAGTTGGTGGCTTTTGAAGATTAGAATATAAATCAATTCATCCTTGTGAATCTTTGTGTCCTTTTCACTTCTAGGTCATTTGTATTTATGATTTTTGTTTTGGTGATTTAAGATGGCGGCCGCTTGTATCTTATTCGTTGCTCTTTATTGTGAATCTTCGTGCCTTCGTGGCATATTCCTTTTGAAAATCATGAATGAAGAGATTGTAAAGATTGAAAACTACTCAGAATATTTTAATTGACCACCTCCCACGGGAAATCCTTTTGACCGAAGTGTCCATAAACCGATGTGTCTGAATAGATCGGTCGCAACAAGTGAAGCGTATCAATAACTCCCTTTGGAGACAGATCAAAAATGGATCGGATGATCTCGGTGAGCGTGTTCGTATCGCTGCCGTCATGCAGATCGATGTAGACGGATGTCGGTACGTTGTATCCAATGGCATAGCTGAGTTGAATGGCGCATCGATCACTCCAACCTGCGGCAACGTAATGTTTCGCGATAGCGCGCAGCGTAAGCAGCAGAGTGATCGACCTTGGCGGCATCCTTCCTTGAAAATGCGCCACCCTCCTGCGGGCAACTTCCTCCGTATGTATCGACGATGATCTTGCGTCCTGTTAAGCCTGTGTCGCCGTGCGGTCCGCCGATATTGAAACTGCCGAAGAGATTGAACAGAAATTCCGGCAGCTCATTCTAAGAGCAATGATTCAACGCCGGCAATATGATCTCACGGATCACCGCCTCTTTTACTCCGTTCAGCGAGATCTCTTTGCGATGTAGTGTCGAAAGCACCACTTTCTCGACCGCCACCGGACTGTCGTTTTCATAGCGAATCGTCACCTGTGCTTTGGCATCGGGAAGCAACCAGGGAAGTGTCCTGCTTCTTCTTATACCGATTGGACTATTACACTTGTCCAATTGGTATAACCCATCTCTTTGATGACGTTGCGCGCCACTTCTTCAGCGTCGATGTGTGCGGTGAATTTAATTTCGCCCGCGATTGTCAGATGATCAGAGATGATGAAGCTTTCGCAAACTACCTTGGAATGAAGGTCTGCTGAGAGATGCGCATCGAGGATGGCATCCGAAATTTGATTGGTGTCTTCTTCGGGATGTCCTTCCTAAACCGATTCACTTGTAAAAGAAAAAACAATTTTTTGCATTTGGTTGATTTTAAAAAATTACACACCATACAACTTGAATTTTGTTGTGCATTGGTCTTGTAGATTTTTGACAAATCATCCACATCATTTTACTACCGTGGAGGGGATA
>JAYTMF010000453.1:0-3392 GCA_043728755.1 Flavobacteriales bacterium | reverse complement strand
TGATGGCGAAATATGAAAACATATGCGATTACGTTTACTTACCGGTGCAGAGCGGAAACAGTGACGTGCTGAAACGTATGAACCGTGGTTATACCAGAGAATGGTACGTGGAAAGGATAGCCTCCATCAGAAGAATAATTCCAAATTGTGGAATCAGCACAGATACCATCAGTGGATTTTGCGGAGAGACAGAAGAAGAACATCAGGACACACTTTCACTCATTGCAGAAATGAAATATGACATGGCTTACATGTTCAAATATTCAGAGCGTCCAAAAACGTTGGCCGAAAGAAAATACGCAGACGATGTTCCGGAAGAAGTGAAAGGACGAAGACTCGCAGAAGTGATTGAACTTCAACTCAAGAATTCAGCAGAACAGACAAAGAGATATGTTGGATACGTTCAGAGAGTATTGATCGAAGGCGTATCAAAAAAATCCGATGAATATTATTTCGGGCGTAACTCACAGTACGGTGTGGTCGTTTTTCCGAAAGGAGAAGGATATTCTCCTGGACAATTTGTAGATGTGATGGCGACGGAATCTGCTGCAGTGACACTCATAGGTCATGTTGTAAAAAGTTATCCGAAAAACCCAATTGCAAACTCAACTTTGTAACGATTCATGGACATCCGAACAGTAAAACAAAGATTCGAGATCATTGGTAATTCACCGATGTTGAATCGTGCATTGGATATTGCCGTACAAGTATCGGCAACGAATATGTCGGTACTTATCAGCGGCGAAAGCGGAACAGGTAAGGAGAGCATTCCGAAAATTATCCACGGATACAGTGCGCGCAAACATGCGCCATACATCGCAGTGAATTGTGGTGCCATACCCGAAGGCACTATAGACAGCGAATTATTTGGTCATGAAAAAGGTTCCTTCACTGGAGCATCAGAAGCGCGCAAGGGATATTTCGAAGAAGCCAATGGCGGAACTATTTTTCTGGATGAAGTTGCGGAATTGCCATTACAAACCCAAGTTCGATTGCTGCGCGTACTCGAGACAGGAGAATATATCCGTGTGGGTTCATCCAAAGTGCAGAAGACCAATGTGCGCGTAGTTGCTGCAACCAATGTGGAATTCAGCGCGGCCATCAGAAATGGAAAATTTCGCGAAGACTTATACTATCGATTGAATCAGGTGCCGGTTTATCTGCCGCCATTGCGTGAAAGGAGAGAAGATATTCTATTGCTTTTCGCAAAATTCACGACAGATTTTTCTGAGAAATATAAAATGCCAGTATTGGATTTAACCGCTGATGCACGCGAGGTGCTAGTGAATTATTCATGGCCTGGAAATATTCGTCAATTAAAGAATATCACGGAACAGATCAACGTGCTGGAACAGGAGCGAAAAATCTCTGGCGAGACCTTGCATTATTATTTACCACAAGAAGGATTCGGCACCAATTCGATGATTGTCACCGGCAAGAATGACACGCAGTCCAATTTTTCTGAGAGAGAAATTTTATACAAAGTTCTTTTCGACATGAAGAACGATTTGCACGATCTGAAACAACTTGTGTCGGGAATGATTCAGTCAGGCTCAGAATTCGCAAACGACACTTCGAACTCGGCACTGATCAATCGCGTGTTTTCATCAGACGATGATGGAAGTTATCAAAACACGCCACCATCAGCAGGAGGTCTCATACGCCTTCCACAAGTAGGAGGAATAGCCGGAAAACAGAACCATATTGAAGCAGAAGAATCGCTTTCCCTTCAGAATTCTGAAAAGGATTTGATAGAACGTGCATTAAAAAAGCATCGCAATAAGCGCAAATACGCTGCGGAGGAATTGGGCATTTCAGAGCGCACGTTGTACAGAAAAATCAAGGAATACAATCTGGTGAAATAAAGCAGGTTGATACAAAAGAACTCCATTCATTGACTCGATTATTTCAAATATTTGCACTTGTATCATGCCTCAGCGGATGTGGCATTTACTCGTTCACGGGAGGACAATTCAGTGGGGCGAAAACATTTTCGATTGAATATTTCAAGCCTGTGACGGCTATGGCGACGCCGACATACGCACAGCGGTTTACAGAATCACTGAAAGATGTTTTATTATCACAAAGCCCCTTGAAGTTGCGCGAAAACGAAGGAGATCTTCGCTATTCCGGATCAATCACAGAATACGTTACATCACCTGTGGCTATTCAATCGGGAGCGGCTGAAACGGCATCGCTCAACAGACTTTCCATCACCGTAAAAGTGAAATACGAGAACAGCGTAGATACAGAACTCAGTTTTGAAAAAACCTTCACCAAATTCGCCGACTTCAATGCCGATCAGGATTTGTTCAGTATTGAAGAAGGGCTTTGGAAACTCATCAACGAACAGTTGACGCAAGAAATTTACAACGCCAGTGTCGGCAACTGGTAGCGCGTTTATTACAAGAAGATATTGGACCAAGACATTATACATAAAGTGATTGCAAATCCGGAGTTGCTGGCGCAAATGGAGCCTGAGCAATTGAGTATGATTTCGAGGCGTTATCCTTACTTCAGCGCTGTGCAATTGCTACTCACCAAGTCTCTTCAGCAAGCGGGTGACTATCGGTTTGCGGATCAATTGCACCAGGCTGCGATCTATTCAGGCGACAGAAAAATTCTATACCACTGGGTCAAGGAAATAGGAAAGCAGCAAGAGCGCGCCGCATTGGTTGTTCCCTTGGGTACAATCACTGCTGAAGCAAAAGCAGTTGAGGTGATTACAGAAACCATCCCGACAGCTGAAGAAACTAAAGACGTCAAAGACGCGACGGCGGATCTTGCATCATTGATTGTTGACGAAGAGATTTCTAAATCGACAGAAGAAGCTACGATTCAAGTCACAACACTATCGCCACAGATCGTTGAAGAAATCGATGAACCTAGCATTGAACCAGAAGCACCAGCTGCAACTATTTCAGAAAGCGAATCTTCAACATCCAATGCAGAAGCGCTCAACCGTGACATTCTCATCGAAGCCATACAGAGCAGTATAGCATCCGAAGTGATGGAGGCCACGCCTACCAAAACAGCAGCAGAAAGCGAGCCGGCGCATCAACTTGAAACACCTGTGGATGTTGACAGTTATGCATCTTATATGCTGAAGCGGTCTCGCCAATTGCATTTTGGAGAAGGCACTGTATTCCACGTTCCCGAACAAGCATCATCGATTGAGGTGAGTGACTGGATGCGGGTTGCACTAGAAGAAATTGCGACGACGGAAGCTGAAGAAATAGAAAGAGAAGAAATAGAAAATTCTGGAACTTCAGAACATACTGGGGCATCGCATGGTGTGGAAAGAATAAAACGGACTGATGCGCAAGTTCACCAGAAGGAGTTGATTGACCGCTTCATTTCATTTGAACCTCAAATTGCGCGCGGCAAAGCGG
>JAYTMF010000452.1:0-3333 GCA_043728755.1 Flavobacteriales bacterium | reverse complement strand
ATGATAGAACATCATTTCAATTGAGTGCGGTTCGTCATAAAGTACTGATCCGGGTGCTGGAGTTCTTTTTTTGAGTTCATCCGACCATTCCAAATTACGAGGCTTGTTTTTCGAAAACAAGTAAAGTCTTTCTAGAGAAAAAACAGCAATTGATAGGACGGAAACGTATGCCAGCCACTTCGTGATTGGATGGTTCCTCAATCTTGGAATTACAGTTGTTGCAAAGTAAGCGACAAGCAAAAAGACTGCTGGCGCGGATATCATTAAGTAAGTTCCACGTTTGATTTCTGCGGCACTGAATATCATCAATGGCAGCGCAATCAAAACGGCGAGCGTCAATAATTTTCTGTTGTTTTCTTTAATGGCTAAATAAATTGACATGATGCCCAACACATAAGTGGGATACCCAAAAAGGTTTCCAAAGTCAGTAAGATAGCTGAACCAGGTTCCATCGTTACCTTCAATTTTAATTGTCATAGGATGAAAAATAGCTTCTGCCATCCATATAGCTTCGGTTGGAAATTTTGCAAAGCAATAGAGTGCCCAAGGAAGTACAACAAGTGTTGCAGTGAATAAGCCGACGAAACAATAAAGTGAATGCTTCCAAAATTGTTTTTTATCGAAATGAAACACGAAAAGGATAATAAGTATAATTAGGGATGGTTGCCATTTGGACATGAACGCCAGATCGGTGATGAATCCGGATATGACATAATCCAACCATCTAAATTGACCAGACGGTTTTTTCAACACCCAAAAAATTCCAAGACTTACAAAAAACAGAAAGGTAGTTTCCACTCAACACTTGATAGCCTACCTGATGCGAGATCGGTGAGTAGTCCGTGAATGCCATGTAGAAGGGCGGCCAGTAAACCTATCTTTTGTGAAAATAGAATTGATCCAATTTTATAAGTGAGAATAACTGAGAGCAAGGAAAAAATAATTGCGGGAAGACGAACAGCAAATTCATGGGTTCCGAAAGTTGAAATGCTTGCGGCCATAAACCAAAGTGGGAGCGGAGGCTTGCTTAACCAAATATAATTGGCGACCCAGTTTTTGTGATCATATGGTTCAACAGGATTGTCATAGAGGGTTGGTTTCAGTGGATGTTGTAGCAGGTTTTTTGCAACTAGCGCATGATATCTTTCATCCCATTCGTGCAAAAAATTATCCATTGCGCAGAAGGACTTTAATATGAAAGTCAAAACAAGGATTGGCTAATGCTTTATTGAATTCTTTACGGTGAATGAATTTGATTAAGAACGAGACGCATGCCAATATCAACAGAATGCAAAGAATACTTTGATAATTATAGCTCAAAGGAATTTTAATATTTTCATTTTGTGTTTATTCAATGCGATTTTTAATTCAGAATAGGTGATTGGGCTTTTAGTAAAGTTGGTTGACCTTGCTATTCCAAAACAGATGGTACAAGTAAGTAAATTTGAACTCATTCGCATTCATTCATAATAGATCGGATGTCTGAATTGTTGTTCCGTACCATGGAATTTGTTTTCATAGCTTGATCCTGTTGATCAGATTTTAAACATGATTGAACCTAAGTTTTAGTTCGTTTTTTCATGCCCTTGATTGATCTTCTCCGTAATCCCAAGATAGGCGAAACTCATCCACGGCCATTTGCTGTTTCGGATAAAGTAAACAACCAGGAAGGTGAAAAGCACAGCTGAGACCAAATAGCTATACCATTGATTCATGGTGGCGCCCTCCGGTGTTTCCAGGCTTCCGAATTGTCGGTAAAGAACGATGGCCAACGCATTATTTGCGAAATGAGCAAGGATGGATGCCCACAAACTTCCACTCCAGATCACAAGATATCCGAGCAATGCTCCCATCAACATGCGCGGAAGAAAGCCATAAAACTGAACGTGTATCAAACTGAAAAGTGCGGCTGTGATCCAAATGGCTACGTGCACATTGCCGGTCATTTTGGCTAGAAGGGGTAGAAAAACACCGCGAAACGAAAGCTCCTCGAACAATGCCGGGATGATGGCAATACTCAAAAATGTAACCCACATCGGAACAGGTGTATCGACGTCCAGCATCAACTTTGTGATACGCTCCGCCATTTCTTCCGTAGGCTTGAAAGCTCTTTCCAGTATGGAATTGTCAGGGATCAACGCCTTGTTGATTTTGGCTGAAATGTCAATGATTCCATTGGCAAAAAACATGAGCACAGGAGCAAGTAGCACTAGTGCACCGCCCTTTTTCAAGAGCAGTTGATTCACGTTTTTTCCACCGAAGAGAAAGAAAAATACAAGGACGGGAAACAGGAATGTGAAGACTTGTGTTACGTTGTTCATCCACAACAGCGCTTCAGCATATTGTGCTGTTGGATTGGCGAGCACGACGGGCATTTGCTCCAGGGGAATTCCATAAACTGATACGCCAATGCCCATGGCAGTCACCGAACCGATGCCCATCGAAGTGAGCGTGATCGCCATGAAGAGCAGAAATTGTACGTGCGGAGGTAATCCTTTAAGTAATGCGTTCATTATACAAAAGAAGCAAAGTATCTTTGCCGCCCGTTACCACATGCCGAATATTGGTAAAATAGTTCTTCCGGATTTTCCGCTGCTACTCGCTCCGATGGAGGACGTGAGTGATCCGCCGTTTCGCATGGTGTGCAAAAAGCACGGTGCAGACCTTATGTACACAGAGTTTATCAGTAGCGAAGGTCTCATCCGCGACGCAGCGAAGAGCAGGATGAAGCTCGATATTTATGAGTATGAGCGTCCTATTGGCGTTCAGATTTTCGGAAGTGATATCGAAACAATGGTGAAGTGCGCCGAGATCATCGAAGCCACCAATCCTGACTTACTCGACATCAATTACGGTTGCCCTGTAACCAAGGTGACGTGTAAAGGCGCCGGTGCCGGCATTCTCAGAGACATTCCGAAAATGGTAGCCATGACCGAAGCAATCGTGAAGGCTACGACGCTGCCTGTTACGGTGAAGACGCGCCTCGGATGGGACGAGCAAAGCAAAAACGTTGTAGAAGTTGCCGAGCGCTTGCAGGACATCGGTATACAAGCGCTCACCATTCACGGTCGCACGCGCATGCAGATGTACAAGGGTGAAGCTGACTGGGCATTGATCGCCAAGATCAAAGAAAATCAACGGATGAAAATTCCGGTTTTCGGAAATGGAGATATAAATTCTCCGGAGAAAGCACTGGAATACCGCAACAGATACGGCATCGATGGAATCATGATCGGCAGAGCGAGCATCGGATATCCATGGATATTCAATGAGATCAAACACTATTTCGCTACTGGCGAAAAGTTAGCGCCTCCAACTATTCAACAGCGCGCT
>JAYTMF010000451.1:0-11923 GCA_043728755.1 Flavobacteriales bacterium | reverse complement strand
ACCAATTCATCGTTTTCTCCGAAATAGAGCTTATTGCCAATCCTGATTTTTCGGGCCGGATCTACTACAGTGTCCCACAACAAGCTCTGCTTATTGAGTTCACGCAACATGAAAACTTCGATCATGCTACCGGTTTTTTCCTTATTGCCATACATACGGGCCGGAAAAACTTTGGTATTGTTATTTATAAGCACATCGCCTTCATTGAAATAATCAAGGACATCTTTAAATAGCTTGTGTTCGATCTTACCGGTTTGCTTATGAACAACCATTAATCGACTTTCGTCGCGGTGTTTTGCGGGATATTGAGCGATCAACTCTTCGGGCAGTTTGTATCTGAACTGGCCCAGTTTCATCATGGAAATCAATGTTCTGCGTAATTTATGTGAAGGGCGAAAGTAAGGTTTTCAACAACGAAAGTAAAGGAAAAAATGAGAAACGACCGTATTCAGAGGGTTTCAGGAGGGCGAAATTGTTAAAGTCTCCCTCAGGCGGGCAATTAAATCGTCGACCGAGAGTGCATCTTCGATCCTAAATGGAGAACTTTCCGTTCTTCTCAATTTGGTGAGATACGAACCTGTATCCAACCTCACCCCGGTTTCATGCGCCATAGTTCTGATGTAGGTGCCTTTTGAACAGCGAATGATGAAGTCTGTTTGTAGATTTTCAAATCTCGTGATCTGATAATCGTAGACGGTAATCTTAACTGGGGCGATTTCCACATGCACACCTTTGCGTGCGGATTCATATGCCCGCTTACCATCCACTTGTTTGGCACTGAATGCGGGTGGTACCTGAAGTTGCTCTCCAATGAAAGTCGCTGCACACTTTCTAATCCCTTCCATATTCAGATGCGCGGTTGAGAAGTCGCCTACAGGTTCGGTCTCCGCGTCAAAACTGGGAGTGGTTTTTCCAAAGGTGATCGTTCCGGTGTATTCTTTCATTCCGACCTGGAAATGATCAATTTGCTTGGTCATTTTCCCTGTACAGATCACCAGCAACCCTGTCGCCAATGGATCCAATGTACCTGCATGTCCAATTTTGAACCGCTGCTTATCGCCTTGCGTATTCAGTGGAATCTTAATGTTGTTTCGAACCCAACCTTTAATGCGGTTCACTGCATCAAAGCTTGTCCAGCCCAGCGGCTTATCGATAAGAAGAATTGAACCCGAAACGAATTCTTCAATAGAATCAAAAGTGTTAATGCGAAGATTATCCAACATGGGGCGACAAACATATATCGTCAATATGTACTATCGACCCATGACTTTCAGATAGGCATAGTGTGATTGAAGTGCACCGATGAATGTTTTGGAGTGATAGGGCATTTGGTAAACTGCGGCTGTTCGCTGGATACAAAAAGTGATGTGACGATACATGGTGTGTGGCCATTTCGGAAATAAATGATGCGCCGCGTGAGCATTGAATCCACCTACCAGCCAATTCATTGCGATGCTACGCGGCCTGTAATCCATGGCGGTGGCAAGTTGATGCTCATAGAAGTTGAATGGAAGAATGCCTTCTTTGTTTTGTACCGGAAATGCAGTTTCCATTGTGAGGTGAGATACGATCAACGTCCAAACAAACACTAGAGAAATGATTACGTGCATCACAAGAAATGAAATCAGTACTTGCTGAATGCTGTGGCCGGCAATCATCGGAAGGAAAATGTAAACTGAGAAATAGATCATTTTCCAAAGGATGAAATAGAAAATTTCTTTTTTTGGATGTCTGATTTTTTTAAGATTGGAAAACTCCTTCATGAATAAATACCTGAAGTCTTTATAAAAAATCCAATGCAACGTGTAAGCCATGTAAAGAAAACTAGCATACAAATATTGGAAGCGATGAATGGATCTTTTGCGATGAGAAGGCGAAAGCCGGAGTAGTAAGTTTTCATCTATGTCCGCATCGCATCCATCCACATTCGGGAATAAATGATGCGATGCAATATGTCGCTTCTTCCACAGGTAACCATTCACACCATTAATGTTGAATGTGAATCGAAAAATGATGCGATTGATTCGTTTTCCACCGGGGAAAGTTCCATGTGCTGAATCATGTGCGGCGTTGAAAGCAAGTAGTATTCCACTCAATCCAAACATGGCGTAGCTGAGCATGAATCCGCTTGTTGATTCAGGCGCAATGAACAGCGTGAAAAAATAGAGACTAACATAAAGTGATAAGTAGAATGCAAGTTTCACAACCATCATTTTTTTGGCCCGTGCAAGTAAACTCGGAATGTCTTTGCAAGCGTAAATGCGTGATCGCAATGCTTCATAGAAGCTTTTTTGCTGATGTTTAGGAAATCGTATTTTGTTCATGCTATTGCTTTTTGATTTGGTTGAAGTTTGATAAAGCCTTTGTGATTCACACTGCCTTGAAGTCCTGTATTGAACCAGCCTTCAACGAGGTCGTTGTGGCACTCATTGTCAGTTGAAGCGGGAGGCGAGATACAAGCGCCTTTTATCCAAAGTGACCCCACTTCATCATTCGTTAATTCCTTGAATCGGTCATCGCAAACTTTTAAGGCTACACCCGGCAATGGCTTTCCTATGGTGTTGTCCTCCATGTTTTCCTGTTCGAATATTTTCCCTGAGATATCCTTGCCCTTGTAGTTGTGCAGATTTACTGCGAAAACCGACGACGTCTCATTCATGCCTGCACAAACGAAAACATCAATTCCGCGATTGCCAAGCAATTGAATATTGTGATGATCAGGGTGTAAGTCTGCTGTGAAGATGTGGGTCAGAAATGGAATGTTTTTAATCTGGGACAATTCCGCGATTGAATGGAGTTGAGTCGGTGTAGCGATTACTATGGATGGTCGTGTTGCCATCAATTTCTGTGTAAATTGAACCGACGTTATATCCTCTTGCACGATTTCCAGATGTAGCTCATAGATAAGCGGAAGAAGAAATTCAATGATGAATCCATAGGCGTGATGTGTTGGCAAATTGCTCATCATTCGAGAATCCTTTTCAAAGAAATAGACCTGACGCAGTCCAAGAATCGTTGACAGAATGTTTCGATGTGAAAGTGCAACACATGTCAATTCATCGCTGCCTTTTTTCTTTTCGAAAACGACCGTGACTACATCATCAAGTTTGCTGTTTGTAACAAACATCGAGTGAACGCTGTGGCGTGCATCGCGCATTTTTTTGTAAAAAATGTTGGCGCTTTTACCGTCAGCCATCGCTTCGTTGATGTGTTCTCTGTAAATGACCCGCTCTGCGTTGGGTGAGAATCTTGAAAACGCCAGATCCATCGTGGTGATCAATGTGCTCACGCCGGATTTATTAATGACAAAAAATCGCTCCTCATTGCTGAATTCAGGATTGACAATCACTACCACTTTTCTATTCATGATCAACCACAACTGAAGGACATAAGAATCTGCATCCTTTGGCAATAGAAGACCAATTTTTTCATCGTCACACAGCAATGGCTCTAGCACTCTGTCGAGCACGAGGAGTTTTCTTCTAAGGCCTGCGAATTGAATGGAAGATTCACCTGTATTCCAGGAACCGATGGTCTGTTCGTCCAACTTTTCGCGAAGAATTTCATGAATGGGTTTGTGATTGCTCAACTGATGATTGAAATTTTCCACTTCCATTTCTTTCATTCGCTGACGAAGTGCGAAGGCCTGAATTTTACCATGCAACGGCGTTCCGATGTTCACTTGTATTTCTCTTCGAAGATTGCGAAGTGCAAATTTCTCTTGGCGGTTTTTTCCTGCACGATAAGAAAATGGTGTTCCTTGTACATTGTGAAAGTGAATGGGTATGATAGGAGAAGTAATCATTCCCGACAAATGCTCTACCCCTTTTTTGAACTCCAGTAGTTGACCGGTTCTCGTCACTGTGCCTTCGGCGAAAATGACCACCACATTCCCTGCGTTCACTTGCTCAGAAACGAGAAGATTGAACTCAACAAAATTGTTTTTGCCTCCGCGCGGTGAAATTGGTATGCACTGGAGTCCTTGTAGTATCCACTTCAACCCCGGTTTGCGAAAGATGTCTGCATTCATCACGAAGCGAACTTGTCGCGGAATGGAACACACTACTAAGACGAAATCCATGTAAGAGGCGTGATTGGCAACGAGAAGTGCTCCGCCGGTGGATGGAACATTTTGATAGCCACGGATTTTCAATCGATAAATGGTTCTGCCGAAAAGACGAATCAATCCGCTGAGCATCCAACCAAAAAAAGAAAAGATCATTGTTTTCATGAGGCCAAAAGAAGGGTGATGATTTCAGAACGAATAACCTATTTTTGGTAAAAACGTACGCGATGTTTCAGGGGTCTTTTGCCTGTTATTTGGTAAAATCCTATACGTGGCGGATGATATCCTTGTAAATTATTTCTGAAAACGTGCCGTGATACCATGAAAATTTTAGAGCAAACCATCCAACATTTATCTGATGACGAGCGACAAAATTTTCGCAATTCACTCATTACGGATAGGGAATCATCGAAGTATTTGAAGCTTTTCGATGTACTCAGCAAGCAGCAGGGCGGTGTAACCGACGCATTATGGAGGAAGTTATATCCCAATGGTGGGCTAAATGCTTATCACAGTTTGAGAAAGCGATTGATGAAGAAACTTGTCGAGTTTCAGGTGCTTTATCATTTGCAAACAGCTCCGGGTGGCGCTACAGGCATTGGTGGGATGATCACATTTTGTGAGTTGATGCTCGAACGCCACAATATTGTTGTCGCCGGCTATTACTTAAAGCAAACGGAACTGCTTGCCGTGAAAAATGAAAGTGCTGAAATGCTGGATACGATTTATAAGATCAGAATCAAGTACGCTGAAGAATTGAAGACGGACCTTGAGAAGGTTTACAAACTCTGGGACAACAACAACAAAGAATACATACAACGCCAAAGGTTGGTGCTTGCTTATGCGCTGATCCGGAAGGAATATGAAAAGGCGCGTAAGCAAGGAATCATCATCAATTATGAAAAGACGGTAGACAAGGCATTCAAGAAGTTTGATGTTTCTATTCGCGAAGAGAACAACGCGGCATTCATGCATAGGGTTGTTTCGCTCACCCGCAAGGGTGCGGTCACCCGCAAAGATTACACGACGTTTAGTCAGGACATTCTGCGCACCTATCACAAACTAAAAGATGCCAATGCATTTGAAAAGGACGAGGCCATTTACGAGTTGGGATTTCTTTACATGATAGCACATGCTTCTTATCGCAATCGGCAATTCGAGGAAGCTTCGACCTGGGTAGAATCCATGGGTCGCATGTTTAAAATTCCGAAGTTCAAATTATCGCCATACTACGCAAAGTACATTTCACTGAGCGCTGCCATTGCCAGTTACAGTGGCCACAATACCGAGGCAATCGACATCATGAAGAAGGCTTTGTCTGCCGGCGACCTGAAGATTCCCTTGGAGGAAAGACTCAACATGGAATTGAATCTGGCTGTCTATTATTTTCAAGCTGAGAACTACAAAATGGCCAACAAAACGATCATCGATATTGGTCACACGGATGGTTGGCTGGAAAATAGGATGGGCAAAGAGTGGAGATTCAAGAAGAATATGATCGAGATTATCATACAATGCGAATTGGGCAATGAAGACATCGCGCTAACGAAGATTAAAGCCGTCGAGAAGCTTTACAAGAAATTTCTATCCCAAAAAACATATAGCAGGGCACACATCTTTTTGCGGTTTATTAAAAGAGTGATTACCGATCCTATGGCTGTCACATCAAAGGAATTCGCTGAACAGGTGAAGCAGGCCAATATGGGTCTACCGGAAGATCGCGAAGACATTCAGGCCATTACTTTTTTCTGTTGGCTCAAGAGCAAAATGTTGAGAAGAAAATATTACGCTGTACTGTTGGAGGTGATCAAAGCACCGGTGACCTGAATAATTCATGTTGCATGATTCATTCATTGAATTAGTTTTGACTCGAATGAAAAGCATGCGATCCATCACTTTTTTTATTTTGGGAATTATTTTCCTTGCGGGTTGTACCAACAGAGCCGAGCGAGCCGCTGAGTACAACGACAGCATTATTGAATATCAAAAATCCATTGTAGATGCTTTGGTGTTGATGGATTCAACTTTCAGTGATACCAACGCAACCCGCGACAGGGTTGGCTATTTCTTTGCCAACCTTCAATCGAAAGTGAAACTTTCTATACTTGCTCTGGACAGTATCGGGTCATTTCAAAAAGACCCATCGTTGCAACTTTCAGCGCGCGAATTATTCAGAACATATGAAGAGCTTGTGGACCATGAGTATAAAAAACTCGTTGAAATCAAACTTTTGCCGGCTCAGTCCGTAGACATGGCAGTTGTTGATTCCAACCTCGCCATTCAAAGCCATATTCATTTGCAATCAAAGATCGCACAGGATAAGTTTTTAAAGGCTCAGGAGGAATTCGGCAAGAAGTTCCATCTTGAATTTGAATAACCGACCTAATGATTAAAAAACTTTTGTTCGCCACCTTGATTATGGCAATGGTTTCGCCTGCCTTATCGCAGCGTGGGATGCTCGACAATGCTTTGGGTGTGCGAATTGGTCTTGGATCAGGTGTTACTTATCAGCATTTTTTCACCGATAAAAAGGTTTTTGAGGCAATTGCTTATCAAAGATTTGGTGGTGCCAATCTCACCTTACTTGGGGAATGTCACAATCAGGTGTTCAATGTACGTGGCCTCAAATGGTTCTACGGAGGAGGAGGACATGCCTGGATTTACAATAAGAACTCGGTGCTTCAGGAAAATATTCTCGCTGAAAATTCCATAGCACTTGGAGTGGATGGAATCATCGGATTGGCCGTTTACATGCGCGGGTTACCCCTTCAGTTTTCAATAGACTGGAAACCCGGAATCAATCTATGGGGAAGCAAATACATGGAATGGGATAGCGGCGGTATGAGTGTTCGTTACAGGTTTTGACATTCCGCATCAAAACCAGATTTGCCAAAGAAATATCGGGAAAAATCCTGTCTGATAGGTCGTGTCGATCTTGTCGTTTCTCCGATTGAAATTCTGAATAAACACATTTTGTTGATTCGTAATATTTCGAATATCGAAGTAAAACGCCTGTGCCATTTTTGTTCTATTCATGCGGAATCCAATTTTCATATCCGTTCTGAAGTAGGCTTTGTACTGAGCTGAAAATGCATTTTTCAAATCGCGTATCTCTTTGTTTTGTGCGATGGACTCGTCGATTAGAATCGGTGAATACCATCGTCCACCGGCATACGTCGTTTTGAAGTCGAAGGTGAGCGCGTTGTTCTTTCCAATTTTCCATTCTTTACCTGCGAGTAAATTGAAAACATAATTGCCATTGAAGGCCGTATTTCTTTCAATACCATCGCTTGCCACATATTGGCTTTCGAAAAGCGAAGTGGTGAAGAGAAAATAAAATCCTTTGTTGAGGAATCTCTCCAATGTGATTTCTATCCCGTAGTTGCTTCCTGTGCCTTTGTTCTCCAGATCTGCATTATTTGGTATCACGAAATCGGCGCCGACATTGAGAATAGAGTACGATGATGAGTCGCGATCGATGGCGATGTTGTACAAATACTGATAGTAGACTTCCGTTTTTAGCCTCATGTTATTGGTGATCTGATAATCGTGACCAAGAACGAAGTGAAGCGACTTATTGAAGCCGAGGTTTTTGTTGTTGGCAACAGTTTCACCGGAGGCATTTTCTTCTTTGTTGAAGTAAATAGTTATTGGCTGAAGTTGACTGTGCACACCCGATCCGAAATTGAGTGACTGCTTTTTATTGATGCGATAACGGGCGCCAAGTCTTGGCTCAAAACTCCGCTGCAGGTTGTATAAAAAGTACTGTGAGTAAACACCGGAGTTGATGGTCCAGTTTTCTGTTGGCCGGAACTGCCATTCAGCATATGCACGCGCCAGTGAAGTTTCTCCTTTGAATTGTTGTTCTTTAAAGAAATACCCGGCGTCATAAAGCACGCTGTCCACCACGTTGAACATATAATAATCATACATAGCGCCCACTTTGATGGTGTGTTGCGCGTTCAATTTTGAATTGACGAAGTAATGTGCCTTCACATCATTTTGTCTTTGGTAAATACCAAAAATTCGCGCAGCTTTGTTTTCGAAATCCAATGTGTCGGTCCAGCCTTCTGTTCCACCGGTAGTGGTGGCAAGAATAAGTTTGCCGTACGTTTTCTCATTAAAAAAATACGCGTGTGTCATACCAAGAACACCTGTAGAGCTGTTGAATTGTTGATTCTGTTTTCCGTCGTTGTACAAATTATTATCGCCCGATTCCTCTGCTTTGAAGTTGATGAAGCTCATACCGCCTACACCGAACACAGTGAATTTTCCGGCTTTTTTTGTAGGCAGATCAAGTTTAAATGTCATGTCTTGATATTCAGGAACGGCGGAACCGGTACCGAAGTTGATGCCGAGTTTGGTCATGATGCCGAGGAAAGAATAGCGCGCATTCACCATGTAAGAAGCTTGTTTTCCTTTTTTGAAAGGCCCTTCGGCACCGAGTTCGAATCCGTTGAATCCAATTTGCGCCATGTGCTCGCGCTTGTCATTGTTTCCACTTCTCAATTTCAAATCGAAAACACCGGAAAGTGCATTGCCATATTCTGCGGCAAAGGCGCTGGTAGAAAAATCGGAGTTGGCAAGATTGTTTGTGTTGATGAGTGAAATAGGTCCGCCGGTAGTAGCAAGTGTGGAGAAGTGATTTGGATTGGGGATATCAATACCTTCCAATCTCCACAGTACGCCCGTAGGCGAATTTCCTCTGATGATGACATCATTTCGATCATCGCTAGCGCTACTCACGCCCGCATAGTTCTGTGCCATGCGCGCAATGTCCTGCAGCGTGCCGCTGTACCGCTGTGCTTCTTCAATGCTGATGGTTCTTGTGGAAACAGAACTCATCTTGTTGACACTTTCCGCTTTGTTGTTTTGCGCAGAAATTTCTACTTCATTGATTGTCGTCACAATTTCATTGAGTTCAATATTCAGAGTAAGTTCCTTTCCGGAATTCAAAAGAATGTTGGTGTAAATCATAGACTCGTAGCCGATCATGATGACGTTGATGCTTTGTCTTCCGACGGGAACATCGGTCAACCTGAAACGTCCGTTTTCATCTGAAGTCGTTGCTTTCATAGGATCGGTATCCAGCAAAATAATATTGGCCCCCGGACTAGGAAATTGACTTTGTTTGTCGATGACAATTCCACGTACAGTCGTTGTGTTACCTGATTGTGAATAGGAGTTTGTAATGAATAGCAGTGATGCAATAGCAATGAATAGGGTCTTCATAGTGGTGTAAAGTTTCGATGCGAATTTGCATTCATGCTTTCGAGTTCTTCATTGAAATAATGTGAATCGACAATTTTTGTAAGCGAAATAACCGAAGCGCGGTGTTCACTTTACTGAGTACATAATAAAAGATTTCTGGATCAAGCGCATTAAAAAACCCCTCCGCTAGCGAAAGGGTTTTTCAAGTTGTTTCGATGGTAGCAGTACATCTAAACCTGTAATGTCTTTTAGACTTTTTTAAACCTTAATCATCATGAGCTAGCTCACGTTTGAGCCCTATATATGCACTGTTTTATCGTGGCCAAATGTATTGTCGTCGATGGCACTCGTTTGTTAATCGAGGGTTAATGGGCGTTAAAAGTCGTTAACCAAAATTTTAACAGATGGTGATTTACTTCCTTTGGCGGCGAAAGAAATGTTCGGCTGCGCAAAATGGCGTAATCCGTACACTTTAACCAAGGAATGGTAGAACGTTATATTCAGTTACTCATAGCGGTGAGCACGGTAGCGATCATTGGATTGATTGCCATTCAGGTCTATTGGGTCAACAATACCTTCACATTGCGCGAGCAGGATTTTTCGAGCGCAGTCAGCAAAGCATTGGGAGCTGTTGCGGGCAAACTTGAGCACGAGGAGATGCAGAGCATTGCCGGGCGGGAAATGTATTCTTCTTCAGTTAACATCAGCGGAAAGGGAGATAGCACTATCGTGCTGGATTATGGCAAGCGCGGAATCAATGTATTGCCGGGTTCTTCCATCAGTACCAGAAATGATTCGTCATTGTATGAGAGTCTTGGAGAAGACGGGTTCGATCAAAGTCACATTCTTTCACAATCCGGAATTCTGGATGACATTATGGGCGGCTTATTGGAGCTGGATATATATAAGAGCATCACCGAACGTATCGACACTTCAAGATTGGATTCTATGATTTCATCCGAACTTGAACAACGCGGCATCAAAGCAAAATTCATCTATGGGGTATTCAATAAATTGCATCAGCCGGAAATTTTTACTCCTGATGTGGAAGTTTACGCAGACAGGCTGATCCATGATGGGTATCGGGTGCAATTGTTTCCCAATGATCCCATTGCAGATCCCAATTTCATTCGCATATGGTTTCCCAACCAAAGACGATACCTTCTCAGCAGTATGTGGTTGATGCTGGCGACATCCGCGTTGTTGCTTCTGGTGATCATGTTTTTGTTTTCGTTTTCCATCCGCATGTTGTATCGACAAAAAAAATTGAACGATGTCAAAAATGACTTCATCAATAATATGACCCATGAGTTGAAGACGCCGATCGCCACTATCTCATTGGCATGCGAAGCACTTCATGACCCGGATATGCGAAAGAGTGAGAAGGCCATGACGAATTATGTGGGAATGATCCGCGATGAGAATAAGCGACTTGGTATTCTGGTGGAGAACGTATTGCGCACTTCTGTTTTCGAGCAGGGCGCGATGAAATTGCGATTGCAGCCCATAGCGATTCACCAGACGATACAGCAGGTGATCAACAACATCGATATTCAGGCGAAGAAGCGCAACGGTGAGGTCCGCACGCACCTCGATGCGATGCACGACATCGTAGAAGGAGATCAGCTTCATATCACGAATGTTATTTACAACCTCATCGACAATGCGATCAAGTACTCGGAAGGAGTTCCGGTGGTTGAAATTTTCACCAGAGATGAGGTCAATGGCATTGCTATATCGTTTAAAGACAACGGTATTGGCATCAGCAATGAGAACCAGAAAAAAATATTCGACAAATTATTCCGCGTACCAACGGGCAATATCCACAATGTAAAGGGGTTCGGTTTAGGACTCAGTTATGTGAAAGGAATTGTTGAGATGCACGGCGGTTTGGCCGAAGTATCGAGCGAACTCAAACGCGGATCAACATTTACAATCCATTTACCATATAAGTATGAAAAAGGCCATTAAAGTTTTATTGTGTGAAGACGACCCGAATCTGGGTTCACTGTTGAGAGAATACCTCAACGCAAAAAATTTCGAAACCGATCTGGCCGTTGATGGCCTTGAGGGATCGAAGATGTATAAACGCGGCTCGTATGATTTCCTTATCCTCGATGTGATGATGCCGCAAAAAGATGGTTTCACTCTGGCGCAGGAAATTCGCGTTGAAGACAAACACACGCCGATACTTTTTCTTACAGCGAAGAGTATGAAGGAAGATACACTTGAGGGATTCAAAGTGGGTGGCGACGATTACCTCACCAAGCCATTCACTATGGAAGAATTGGTGGCACGAATGAACGCCATTCTTAGACGAACCTCCGCATTGCCTGAAGGCGGAGAAGAAGTGATGAATTTCTCCATAGGTCGTTACGAGTTTGATTACAACAAGCAGAAACTTTCCTTTGGAAATAACGAAACTAAGCTTACCACCAAGGAAAATGAATTGCTCTATTTGCTTTGCAAAAACAAGAATGGCGTGATGGAACGCAGTTATGCCTTGAAGGCGATTTGGGGCGACGACAATTATTTCAATGGTCGAAGCATGGATGTTTACATAGCCAAATTGCGCAAGCATTTAAAAGAAGAACCCGCAGTAGAGATCATCAATATTCACGGAAGGGGTTTTAAGTTGTTGGCGCC
>JAYTMF010000450.1:0-1501 GCA_043728755.1 Flavobacteriales bacterium | reverse complement strand
CCCAACTTTGTGCGCGGTGCTGTTGTGCCGATTACACTTGCCTTCAAGGCACTCGAGTCGACTATGGGCAATACCACATCGGCATTAATACTCGGAATCATTTGCATTGGTCTTGCGGTACTAGCGTTACAATTTATACCGGAAACGTTTGGGAAAGACCTGCACTATACTGAAGTGTGATGCCGTGATTTGGTGAATTTGTGATTTATTCCAAATCCTAATTTAGTCTTAAGACGTCAAATCAAATTATTCAAATCGCTTACAATTTTCTTTGCGCTACCTCGTGCTTTCGTGCCTTCATGGCAAAAAAAAATTACATCGCAGAAGGCCGCACTTTGCAAATACATTCGCGCTTTCCAATTTTTACCGAACATGCAAAAGATCTTTTTCATAATTCTACTTCAATCGCTTTGTATTGAAACGTTCACTCAAAATGCCGGCTGGCAGCAACGCGCAGAGTACAAAATCGACGTCAGTCTCAACAACGAGAACCATCAATACAACGGCAAAGAGTCAATTGTATACAGCAACAATTCGCCGGATGCGTTGAGCAAGATCTTCTTTCACCTCTATAATAATGCCTTTCAACCCGGGAGTGCGATGGACATCCGCTCGCGCACCATCGTTGATCCCGATCCGCGTGTGGGTGAGCGCATCGTCAATTTGAAACCTGCCGAGCAAGGATTTATCCATGTAACTTCCATCAAGCTCGATGGAAAGGCACAGCGCTTTACAGAAAACGAAACCATACTGGAAGTGATCTTGAATAAACCGATTGCCGCAGGAAGTCGAGTTGTAATCGACATAGAATTCAACGCTCAGGTGCCATTGCAAGTTCGCCGATCAGGCAGGACCAATGCCGAAGGCATCGACTACAGCATGAGTCAATGGTATCCCAAGCTTTGCGAATACGATATGCATGGATGGCACGCCAACCCGTATATAGGTCGCGAGTTTTATGGCGTATGGGGCGACTTTGAAGTGAACATCACGATGAACAAAAGTTACATCATAGGAGCAACAGGCGTTCTTCAAAACCCATTGGAAATAGGATGTGGATACGTTGATGATGAATCAAACGTGAAACAACCCTTCGGAAAAAATCTTACATGGAAATTCAAAGCACAAAATGTGCATGACTTTGTGTGGGCAGCGGATCCCGACTATGCACATGATAAATTGCAAGTGCCCGATGGTCCGATGCTTCACTTCTTCTATCAGAAAGAAACAGATTATGTTCAGTCATGGAAAGATTTTCAACCTTTGATGTCAAAAGCATTTGATTACCTGAGTAAGAATTTCGGAAAGTATCCATATCCACAATACACGATCATACAAGGTGGTGATGGCGGCATGGAATATCCAATGGCCACACTTGTGACAGGCAATCGCAAATTACCAAGCCTCACAGGCGTTTCCGTTCATGAAGCGGCACACTCGTGGTATCAGGGAGCTCTCGGAATCAATGAGAGTTTATATTATTGGATGGACGAAGGTTTCA
>JAYTMF010000449.1:0-3249 GCA_043728755.1 Flavobacteriales bacterium | reverse complement strand
GAAAAGCTTGATCGCGTTGTGTACAAACGCGAGTATAAATCATACTCTTGTCCTGATCAGGTGGTTCGTTTTGATACTCCGGCCTCGGTGTTTTATCTGGGAACGGAAAAGAATGTGGCTGCCTGGATCAGTCTCGATATAGCGAATGGCTCCAGCTTTCTAGTAGAAAGGATCAAGAGTTATGCTGGTCTTACCAAACGTACGCAGGAAAGTTTGATGCAATCTGTTGACAGCATTTTGTATGAAGCGGTAGCGGGTGTCATCGTTTCGCAAAAGAAAATTTCTGTGGGTGGTCATCCGGGTATTGATGTATTGAACCGCACACGACGCGGAGATTATCACCGGAGGATGATCATCATTTTACCCGAGGAAATTCTCATCCTTAAATTGACTTCAACCGGTGAAAAAGTGAAACTCGGATACGGAAATGAATTTTTTTCTTCGTTGAAATATTCCCCGGTGAGTCAGGGCGCAGGCACTGTCTGGACGACACCCGATAAATTACTCTCGTGCAACATGCCCGGGAACCTGATTTACTACGAACAATTGCTGCGTGAAAGTGCCAACAACGATTTTGAAGTGAGTTCTTCTGATCCGATTGCCGGTGGATTTTACGTCATACAGCGCCATACCATCGACAATCCGAATTTTCTCGACGAAGACCATTACGAATTGAACCGACTCGCGGATGCTTTTCAGGAAGACAATCAACTGACTGATGGCCGAAGAAAGCCAATCACCTCAATCGGTTTACCTGCCATGGAAGCATCTTTCGTGCGCAAAAATGGTGAAACAGTTTACGCGAAATTCCTTATTCAGAATCTCAATTATTATATTTTCTCAGCCTTCGGTGGCGACTCGCTTCAAGCGAAACTATTTTTTGACGCTGCGAAATTCCGGCGCGTCAATCATGAGCAATTTTATGCGTACGAGGACACGATCATGCATTTGCGCGTGAAGCTTACGTATGAACCGATCGAATTTCAATCAAGTGATGATGATGAGGATTGGTATGCGCAAGAGGAGAATGTCATTCAGAATACGTTCATCGGTGCAAGGGGAAATAGGATGTATTCTCCTCCAGGGGAGCCCGATCTTGTTGACGTAAGCTATCAACGCTACCACAAATTTTCTGATGGCGAGGACAGCGTTAGATTTTTTCTCGATAAAGAAAAAATAGTGGTGGGCAACGATATGAAAGTGGATAAGAAAAGTATTGCATGGAACACCTTGGGATGCGAGATGAACTTTCTGCTTTCTGATACCGAAAGCTCCAGGCGAATGATGTACAAAATGGTGCTACACAACAAAACGTTTTATACCTTGAAAGCGTCTTACGATTCTGTGCTGGGTCCGGGTGATTTTATCTCGACCTTTTTCGAATCTTTCCAACCCACAGACACTGTATTCTCTTTCTTTCATTTCTCCAATCGGGATGGAGCATTTCTCGATGTGTTGCTGTACGGCGACAGCACGGAAAAGGTCCACGCGGCAAGTATCATCAGTGAAATGGATTTCTCGGCAGCAGCGGGTTCACAATTGCGCTATGCCATACAGCATATTCCGGACTTCCCGAAACAAAAGGATCGCGAGGTCGTGTTGGAAAAACTCACCGCGGGTTTGTTTACCGATACCAGTGCAGCCAATATCCATTTCATCACACAATCCTTCTACGCAAATTCGGATAGCACCGTTTATCAAATCGAATTGTTGCGCGTGTTGGCTAGAATGAAAACACAAAACGCATTCAACGCCTATAAAAAACTCATCCTCGATGACCCACCAATTCTCAGCAATCGAAACAATACCTCCGGGTTCGCATTGCTTTCCGATTCATTGAAAATGGCCACGGTTATGCTTCCCGAATTGATGCAATTGCTTGCATTGGATGAATATGAAGATGCGGTTTATGCCCTGATGTCGTCTGCATTGGATAGCAATTTTATCAAATCGTTGTCTTATAGCGGTCAAGTGAATCAGATCGTGATGGAGGCGAAGAATGAATTGAAAAGATTGAATGCCACTACTGAATCGGCTTATAAATTCGATACCGCACCCTTGCTCATTTATTGTACGTTGTTGCAGCCATACAGATCGCAACCGGAAGTCGCCGCGTTTTTTGAGAAGGCTTATAAATCACGAAAACACGAGTTGCTACTTGACCTGCTGGAGTTCGATCTGAACAACAAGGTGCGAGTGTCCGATACTGTGATCACCAACATAGCTTCAAAGGAATATCTCATCGTTCCCCTGTATGTTGCCCTTCACGAACATCATCTGGACAAGCGCTTCCCGGCGCAATACAGAACAAGAGAACTGCTGATTAGCGCATACATCAAAGGCAAGTTTGACGACAAATCAGGGAAGGAAATACTGATCGATTCCATTCTTGTTTTTCACAATAAAAAAGACAGTGTGCGCGGTGATCATCTGGATATTTATTATTGCAAATACAGAAAGATAAAATCCAAACAGTGGATAGGAATGATTATAGCTTTTGATGAAAGTGATGCTGAGAATCTCTGGCCGCGTTACATCGAGAGAAGCAAAACCGTTGTCCTGAGCGACAAGGAAGATCACCTTATCGAGATGGACAACGAATTCAAAACACTTATCGAATTGAATCGCCGCCGCAGAAATTACAATGACAGCCATCTCAGCAATAAACTAAAAAAGTGATCTTGCGCTCATCATTCGCATCATGAAAGAACTCTATCTGCAACATCTGTCATTGTATAATTTCAAGAATTATGATGAAGCAGTGCTTGATTTCACAAAGCAAGTCGTCTGCTTCGTAGGTGACAATGGCACCGGCAAAACCAATCTTCTCGATGCTATTCACTACCTGAGTACCTGCAAAAGTTTTTTCAACCCGATTGATTCACAAAACATCCGGCTTGAATCTGATCAGTGCAGTATCACAGGAGAATTCCGTCGCGAAGGTCACCCCGAGCAGATCATCTGCACGTTGAGAAAAAACCAGCGCAAGGTGATGAAGCGCAATTTCAAAGAGTACGAAAGACTTTCTGAACATATTGGTCTGCTGCCCGCTGTCATCGTCACACCTTATGATATTGAATTGATTTGGGAAGGAAGCGAAGTGCGACGCAAATTTCTCGACGCTACAATCTCATCACTTTCTCGATCATATCTCGACCAGCTTGTCGCATACAATCATGCTTTGCTGCAAAGAAATAATCTGCTGAAGTCTTTTGGCAAAAGCGGGAAATTCAATACGGAAGCTCTTGA
>JAYTMF010000448.1:0-3848 GCA_043728755.1 Flavobacteriales bacterium | reverse complement strand
CGTACAACGGATTAGCTGGCCTCATTGCCAATGGGAAATTTCGTAAGCAAGTGCTTACCGATCAGGTCATGCCCAAGGGTCCGAATAGACTGTCTCAGAATAATATCGATATGATTCAATGTTGGGTAAACGACGGATATCCTGAAAATTAGTCGCTACCCCGAAGGCTATCGCTATTTTGGACATCCAATAATTCAATGATCCAAAATTTGAACGTGATGCGCGATTAAGGTAAATCATTAAATCATCTCATCACAAATCCTAAAGGTGTATCACTTCGCCATAGGCTGCAGCAGCCGCTTCCATAATGGCTTCACTCATCGTTGGATGCGGGTGAACCGTTTTGATAATCGTTTCACCCGTCGCCTCTAGTTTTCTGAAAGCAACGCATTCAGCAATCATTTCTGTGACGTTGGATCCAATCATATGCGCCCCGAGCAACTCACCATACTTCGCATCAAAAATTAATTTCACAAAGCCCTCTTTGTGGCCGGCTGCACTTGCTTTACCCGATGCACTGAATGGAAATTTGCCCACTTTGATCTCAAAGCCTTTTTCTTTTGCAGCTTTTTCAGTCATTCCTACTGAAGCAATTTCCGGTGAGCAATAGGTACAGCCGGGTATGTTGTTGTAGTCAAGGGGTTGTGGCTGATGTCCTGCGATCTGCTCCACACAGATGATCCCTTCAGCACTTGCAACGTGCGCTAATGCTTGTCCCGGTGTGCAATCGCCGATGGCGAAATATCCCGGTATGTTTGTCTTGTAAAATTTATCAACGACAATCTTGCCTTTATCGGTAATGATTCCTACATCTTCCAATCCGATGCCTTCGATATTGGCTACAACACCAATGGCTGAAAGCACAATGTCGGCTTCTATGACTTTTTCTCCGGCCGCTTCCTTCACAGTCACTTTGCAACCATTGCCCGATGTGTCCACTTTCGTCACCTCCGCGCTGGTCATGATATCAATACCCGCGTTCTTGAAGGATTTTGCCAAGGCTTTTGATACATCTTCATCTTCGATAGGTACGACATTCGATAGGAATTCTACAACCGTCACCTTCGTTCCCATTGCATTGTAGAAGTAGGCGAACTCAACGCCAATAGCGCCACTTCCTACAATCACCATACTTTTTGGTTGGCCTGGCAGTACCATCGCCTCGCGGTATCCGATGATCTTTTTCCCGTCTTGTTTCAATGAAGGAAGTTCTCTTGATCTTCCTCCTGTGGCAATAATGATATTGGTGGCGGAATATTCAACCACTTTTCCGTCTGCTCCCGTTACGGCGATTTTTTTGCCGGGCTTCACTTTTCCTGAGCCCATAATCACATCGATCTTGTTCTTCTTCATCAAGAATTGCACTCCTTTGCTCATGCCTTCAGCTACGCCACGACTACGCCGTACAACGGCACCGAAATCAGCTGTCGGTTTGGCTACATCGATTCCAAAATCTTTCGCATGATTGATGTATTCAAATACTGAAGCACTCTTGAGAAGCGCCTTGGTAGGAATGCAGCCCCAGTTGAGACATATACCACCGAGGGCTTCGCGTTCAACAATAGCAGTTTTCAATCCTAGTTGGGATGCTCTGATCGCAGCTACATAACCGCCTGGACCACTTCCGAGAACAATAACGTCGTAATTCATCTATTCAAAATTTTGGATGGCGAAAGTAAAGATGGATTGCGCTTTATCGGAAGGTGTGAAAACTTTCGATTGAGCGTATTTTCGCGACTTATCCAAAATCAGAGAAGAATGCTGAATATTGTGCTTTTTGGTCCTCCAGGTGCAGGAAAGGGTACGCAGTCGGAAAACCTGATTGCCCGGTATGGTCTTGTACACCTGAGCACAGGAGATATTTTTCGGGCAAACATAAAAGGTCATACCGAGTTGGGTGTTCTCGCAAAATCTTTCATGGAGAAAGGCGAGCTTGTTCCTGATAGAGTTACAATTTCGATGTTGGAAGATGCAGTGAAGAATCATCCTAATGCTCGCGGATTTATTTTCGATGGATTTCCCCGCACTTCATTTCAGGCTGAGGCATTGGATAAATTCCTCAAGTCAATGAATAGCCGCATTACATGCATGCTTGCTCTGGAGGTAGAAGAAAAGGAGTTGATAGCAAGGCTGTTGAATCGTGCCAAGACCAGCGGAAGAACTGACGATGCGGATGAAGGCATTGTCCGCAATAGAATTGCTGTTTACAACAAAGAAACATCTCCGGTGGCGGTTTATTACAAGGCACAGGATAAATACCGAGGTATAAATGGCATCGGATCGATTGAAGATATTTCAAACCGCCTCTTCGACGCCGTGGATACAGTGTCAGTCGGATAATAACGAATTGCTTCAAAACAAATAAGTGGGAGATTGAAAATTGCAAGGGATTTCCCCCACGTCTTTCAAATTTCAAAAGAAAATTTATACCCGCGTTCATCGCTTTTTGATGATCGCTTCACATCATACCAATGGCTGATTCAAATTTTGTTGATTACGTAAAAATATGTTGCCGCTCAGGAAAGGGCGGAGCAGGAAGCCGCCATTTTCGGAGAGAAAAATTTGAACCGAAAGGTGGTCCCGATGGTGGTAACGGTGGAAGAGGTGGACACATCATAATTGAAGGTAGCACCGATGTATGGACATTGCTTCACCTCAAATACCGCAAGCACGTCATCGCTGCCGAAGGAATGCCCGGAGGTAGCGCGAGAAGTTCAGGTGCACAGGGTGAAGATGAAATTCTGAAAGTTCCACTGGGTACTGTAGCGCGGGATGTTGAAACGGGAATAGTGGCTTTCGAAATCACGGAACATGGCCAGCGATTTATCATTGTTGAAGGCGGAAGAGGAGGATTGGGCAATGAACACTTTAAAACATCTACCAATCAAGCCCCGGAATATGCTCAACCCGGTGAGCCAGGTAAAGACGAATGGAAAATTCTTGAACTGAAAGTTCTCGCAGACGTGGGTCTTGTCGGTTTTCCAAATGCAGGGAAGTCAACATTACTTTCTGTTGTTAGCGCAGCAAAACCCGAAATCGCTGATTATCCCTTTACCACCCTTGTTCCCAATTTGGGTATGGTGCGTTATCGAGGCGACCGCTCATTTGTGATGGCTGACATTCCTGGAATTATCGAAGGCGCTGCTGAGGGTAAAGGCCTCGGTCATCGTTTTCTTAGACACATTGAAAGAAATTCAACGCTGTTGTTCATGATTGCATGCGATAGCAAGGACATCTCTGAAGAATATAAAATTCTGGTGAACGAGCTGGAAAAGTATAACCCTGAATTGCTTCACAAAAAGCGAATTCTCGCCATTACCAAATGTGATATGCTGGATGAAGAAATGATGAATCAAATGAAGGTGTTGTTACCCAAAGCGATCCCAACATTATTTATTTCGGCGGTGAGCGGAATGAATATCGACAAGCTCAAGGACATGGTGTGGGAGCAAATTAATTCCTGAATTGACGTTTTGATATAGGCAGTTATACTGACGAAAATTTTCAGAACAACTTCCGAAAATGCTCATTTGTAATGACAAAAACAAATTAAGAATGAGGAAAGATGGTCATGAAAGTAGACAGTTTCACATAAACCGAGGCATAAGTCTGTGTTGATGCAGGGTATTGCATCCGGCTTCAGCGCAGGTTCATTCGATTGGGCACTTATTCTTAGGGACACAAAGAAGTCTGTGTTTTGCACAGACTTCTTTGTTTTGCTAAAGGTTTAGCATATAGGAAAAAGGTGTTTTAGTCTTGTTGAACAAGTCAAAAATAGATTCATCAATCTGCCCAAGCAATACGTAAATAGTATGAATTTTTCCTCAGCTGATTCTTTCGAAGTTTAT
>JAYTMF010000447.1:0-1148 GCA_043728755.1 Flavobacteriales bacterium | reverse complement strand
ACCAAGACCGCGCAAGTTTTTACAGCGTTCAAGGCAGTCTCTATCAGGAAACCAATCGTGAAAATGACGCCATAAAGGCTTATGAACAAGCCATTTTTATGGCCGAAAAAAATAAAATGCTTGGCATTTTGCAGCGTGTGCATCGGAAATTAGCCGAAATTTATCAGCATAAACAATTGATTAGCAAGGCTTACGCGCATTTATTGTCCGCCAACGTTTTTAGTGATTCTTTGATTGCCAACGAGCGCAGACAACACTTGGCGGAAGCGCAATTTAAAAATAATATTGAACGCAGTGAGCGTGAAATTGACGTTTTAAAGGGACAAAAAACGCGCAATTGGGTTGTCGCAGTAGGCGTTTTATTGTTGGTTTTATCGACTGGTTTAATCGTTATTGCGGTCATAAAAAGAAAAGCGCACAAGGATTTGTTGCGACAAAAAATTGAAATCGAGCGCCAAAATGAGCGTTTGGAGACCACAAACGAGACTTTACGCCAATTTGCCTACGCGTCCGCCCACGATTTGAAAGAGCCTTTGCGGAGCATTAGTAGTTTTATAAAAATTATTCAAAAACGTTATGTCAGTCAACTACCCGCCGAAGCCAATGAGTACATGGGCTTCGTGACGGGCGGCGTCGAACGGATGGAAAATCTTTTGTCGGCCCTTTTGGAATATGCAACTTTGGCGTCGGATGAACCTATTGTTGTGACGGAAGCGACGGCTTTAACGGACGTTTTGACGGATGTAAGGGTGTTGCTAAATGGCATTATTGGTGAAAAAAACGCGGAAATCACGCAAAGTGGTGTCTTGCCTTCGCTGTTTATCAACCGCATTCATTTGACCCAAATCATTCAGAATTTGTTGTCAAACGGCATGAAATTTTCAACGGCTGCGCCCGTCATTGCTCTGCACGGACAGATAAAAAACGAGCAATTTTTGTTGACATTAAAAGACAATGGCATTGGCATCAAAACAGAATACAGCAACAAAATTTTCCGCCTTTTTCAACGCCTCAATCGGACTTCTCAATATGAAGGCACGGGCATCGGCTTGGCGATTTGCAAACAGATTGTCGAAAAATACGGCGGACGGATTTGGTTTGAATCAGAAGAAGACAAAGGCACGACGTTTTTTATCTGTTTGCCGCTC
>JAYTMF010000446.1:0-1328 GCA_043728755.1 Flavobacteriales bacterium | reverse complement strand
AAAAGCCAAATATTATGCATTTGAACGCCCAAAGCGGAAATGAAGAATCCCGTTGCAAAAAAACACGCCGAAACGAACATCGTTTTGCGCGGTCCATTTGCTTCAACCCATTTGCCAAAAAGTGCGGCAGACACGCCGAGCATGAAAAAGGCAATGTTGAAAATCCAAACGGTTGTGGTAAGTGGCCAGTCGTCGGGCGTTGATTTGTCAACCCCAAGGAGTTTTGAAAACGGAATACTGAACACACTGAGTCCGTAGGCTTGTCCGATGCACATATGCACGGCGAGGGCGGCAGGCGGGAACATCCATCGATTGTAGCCAGGCTTCGCAATCGTGTGTTCTCTGTCTAAGAAAGAGAAAAATGCCATTATTGTTAGATTTTTCGTTTTTAAACTACGACGAGTTTAAAGAGTTTGTAAGAAAATAAATTTTAAATGTTGTTATCGTTATTTTTTACAAAAAAAATTTTGTATTTACACTTATTTGTAAAATAATGATTGGCAAATGTAGAACCTTAACCCGAATAAAAAATACAACAATCGTCTCAAATTTAATAATATTTTTGATAATATCGTTGCTTTTTACAATAAGAGAAGGCAATTATCTTTGCGACACAGTCATTTTACCAAAATTTAATTCTATAAAATCTTGTCGAATCCAAATTTTTTATTCAACCACAGCGTCCATTTGCCCATTTTGCGCGTCAATACTGAGGGGGCCTTCGCGGATGAAGATACGCTCGCGGGGGAAGAACCGCTCGAAATTGTTTTGGCTTTTGGCGAAACGAACCACCGCCGTCGGCAAAGTATCAGCGTGACAATGCGGACGCCAACGGGCAATGATTTTGAATTGGCATTGGGTTTTTTGTTGACAGAAGGCGTGATAAAGGACTACAACGACGTGATTTCGGTGCGTTATACGGCAAGCGAACTCGATGAATCGGCGCAGACAAATGTGGTTCAAGTAGATTTAAAACCGTCGGTAAAATTTGACGTCGAGCGATTGCAACGGCATTTTTATACCTCGTCGAGTTGTGGTGTTTGCGGCAAAACGTCTTTGGATATGGTGCAAACAACGACGTGTTTTTGGCTAAAAAAAGGATTGCCACGCGTAAAAAGCACGATTTTAATGCATTTGCCCGAAAAATTACGCCAAGCGCAATCGGTTTTCGATGCCACGGGCGCCATTCATGCCGCCGCACTGTTTGATACTGAGGGGTCCTTAATTGCGCTCCGCGAAGACGTCGGGCGACACAATGCGCTCGATAAATTAATCGGTTGGGCCATGCAAAACAAGCGTTTACCATTGTCGAATTCGATACTCTTGGT
>JAYTMF010000445.1:0-1401 GCA_043728755.1 Flavobacteriales bacterium | reverse complement strand
CTGGGATAGTTTTTGGCCCTGACTCAATCACCATTATTTGATTTCTTGATTTCTTGAAACCTTGAATCAAACTTCCACTGCTTTCACTCGGTGTATTCCAGGACTGTATGGCTTTTGTATGAGATTGAACATGTATTGATAATCTGCTTCACTGTTGACGAAGTCGAGTCTTTCTGTACCTATGATCAATATCCGCATTGTCTCATGTTGACGAATAAACTCCAGATATTGATTTTGAATATTGCTGAGGTATTCGCCTGTGATTTGCTTTTCGTATTCGCGTCCACGCTTTTGAATATTTTTCAATAAGTCGTCAACTCCTAAATACAGATATACCAGCAAGTCTGGTTTTGGACATGTTCCTAGCACTATCTCGTACATCTTCAGAAACAAATCATATTCGTCTTTGTTGAGATTGTTCTTGGCAAAAATCTGACACTTGTTGATGAAGTAGTCGGAAACAATCACGGGTGAAAATAAATCGGTCGTGTTCATCTCTCTTTTCAACTGAGAAAAACGCTCTGATAAAAAACTGAGTTCGACAGGAAAAGCATAGCGCTCGGGTTGCTCATAGAATTTTGGAAGGAAGGTGTTGTCCGCAAATTCTTCCAATACGAGTTTAGCAGATAGATCTGCAGCAACCCTCTTCGCAAGACTGGTCTTGCCCGCACCAATGTTTCCTTCTATGGCTATATATTTATGCAACCTCAGATTTTTTTAATGTCACTTTTGTCTTCGCATTTTTCAAGTAATTCTTTGATGCTTTTATTCATCACCGGATGAATTACATCCTCTGCAATTTCGTTGAATGGAACAAGGACAAATCTCCGTTCAAGCATTTTAGGATGCGGGACTTTCAGAGATATGGTATCTATTATTTCATTGTCGATCATCAGAATGTCAACATCCATTTCACGCGAGAGATATGTTTCACTGCTCCTTTCACGACCGTAAAACTCTTCGAGGTCAGCGATCTCTTCTATCAATTCTTTATCACTCAATTCGGATTCAATTTTCACCACCTGATTGAGAAAGGAAGGAACATTTTCCATTTTCCATCCTTCGCTTTCATAAATGGATGAAACGGCCAGAATATCTCCAAAATTAAACGAAATGAACATCCGGGTTTCCTCAAGATTGGCTTCCCGTTCTCCAAGATTGCCTCCTATACTGAGGTGTATGATTCGTTTGGGCATTGTGCGGCGAAAGTAATCGCTGTAAGGGTTTTATGCTACCTGTATTCACTACTCTAAGCAAACGATGTAGCGTTTTTTTTCCACATCGTGTGAATATGTTTGAAGGTAGATTTTTCAGATCGGCTTTTATGCCGCTGGCTTTATTCCGTTGCCGTTGGTGTAATATGAATGTCACCGACCAACCTACCTTGAATACGTTTGCATT
>JAYTMF010000444.1:0-2776 GCA_043728755.1 Flavobacteriales bacterium | reverse complement strand
TTTATCGCCTTTGAAGGAAAAAATGCATTGGAACATTTGCAGAACAAACAAGCCGTAATCGATTTCTTCGGTATGCATTTTCCGGATGCAGTTCCAATGATGCCGGAGTTAACCGATGACTTTTTCGCAAATCCCGATGCCAGTCTTGTGATGACGACATGTTTTCCATGGCATCATCTGGATAAGGTTTGTCTTCTTGGGGATGCTGCCCACGCCATCGTGCCGTTCTACGGTCAAGGTATGAACGCAGGGTTTGAAGATTGCACCGTGTTGAATCTTCTTATGGATGAACACAAGGATGATTTTGAAAAGGTTTTTTCTGCATTTTCAAAACAAAGAAAACCAGCAGGGGACGCCATTCGTGAGTTGGCGTTGCGCAACTATATCGAGATGCGCGATAAAACAGCGGACGAAGATTTTTTGTTGCAAAAGAAAATCGAAGCAAGATTTTCAACGAAATACCCTGATAAATGGATTCCACTTTATGCCCAAGTGACCTTTACACACATTCCTTATCATGAGGCGTTGAAAAGCGGCGACAAGCAGCAATTGATCATGAATGCCGTGATGTCTCGTCCTAATATAGAAAAGGAATGGGACTCCGTAACAGTGGAACAATTGATGCTTTCACTGTTGTGATCCACATTGTGTCGTTCGTTACTCAATATTTTTAACATGTGGTCGTTCTGTTGCAATCGTATTTTCATTTCATGAAGCATTGTCTGTTATTTTTTTTTCTCACGGTATCGCTGCTCGCTTCCGCTCAACACAGAAGGCAGCTAAATCCTATTTATATCAAGGGCACCGCATATAAAAGTTCAGGATGGTTCATTGGCCCGGGCATTACTTATATGCTTCCGCTAGATAGACATGAATCTTTGACCATGTTCAAAGATTCAGGGGATGAACAGGATACGTTGTACAGTGGTGATTTCAGTCGCGCAGGTAAAATTGGATTGTATCTCGAAGCCGGAAGACATAGCTTTCTGAATGATTATGGGTTGATAAATCACATGGATTACGGTATTCATTTCAAAATGCTCCGGGGGAGGGAAAATTTTTCCGGAATTTCAAATCCAGGCTCCGGAATGATTCCCGTTGAAAGCAATTCGAAGTTTTCAGACAGTTTTGTAGGTGCTTTTTTCAACGCAAGTAACATCACCCAAATTTCCAATCGTTTTTGGATACAAAACTCATTAGGGGCGAACGCCGATTTCCGAATCATAACTCGACACATTGCAGGTCAACCGTTTGGCGCAGATTGGAATTTCGCATCGCCATTGCTTGGTCAATTGCATTATAAATTAGGATTTGGGTGGAAACCTGAACCTGGATTTTTCATCATCACTTCTATTGAAACACCTATTCTGAATGTGTATCCATGGGATGATGGCCGATCTACCTTGCAGTATTTCGTGGGCAGAGATCGCCCACTGATATTATCGGTGAGGTTTCAGTGGCTCTCTAAAGCCGGCCAAAGGAAATGTGAAGGCCAACCGGGAAGTGATCCGAAAGTGGATAAAGACAAACCAGGGAAACATGAAAATGGTGGTCTTTTTGGGCCCGATGGCAAAAAGATGAAACACAGAAAATAATAGTTGAGGAAGTATCAGCTACTTTTCTTTTCCTGACACAATTCAATCAGCACTGAATTACTGCTTTTGGGATGCAGAAAGGCAATCAGTTTATTGTCCGCACCATCTTTCGGTTGTTCATGAATCATAGTATAGCCTAAGGATGTAAGCCTTTCAATTTCGCCGTAGATGTCATCAACGTCAAAAGCAATGTGATGTATTCCCTCCTTGTTTTTTTCAAGAAATTTCGCAATGGCACTTTCTGATGATGTCGCCTGAAGCAACTCAATTTTTGTGTCTCCGACCTTGAAAAATGAAGTAATGACATGTTCGCTAATCACCTCTTCACTTTTATAGGAGGATACGCCAAGAATATCTTCGAAAATTTGATTGGATATCGAAATGTCCTTCACTGCAATTCCTATGTGCTCAATTTTATTCATCGTAAAAAAATAGATCCTACAAAAAACCCCGCAGGCAAACCTACGGGGTTTTATTACCTGAATTCAGGTTATTTCTTTTCCACGATAACTCCCCCTTTGGAGTCGTAGCTCACGTAATATTTTCCTTTGTAAAATTTCGAAGTGTCAACATTTGAAGCTCTTCCGGTCTTCACCAAAGCACCGTATTCTGAGTAAATCTCGAAATCCGTCTCTGCGGAGAATCCCAATACATTGGTGATCTTGCTACTGGTAATGGTCACCACCGGTGTACGACTTTCAACTTTCAACTCCTGAGAAATGCGCTGGCCCTTGAAGTCGAGTTGATACAATCTGAATGTATTCAATCCACTGTGTAGACTTGCCTGAAATGTATAGTGATTCTCTGAAGGACTCCCTAACCCAAGTACTTCTCCAATTTTAACCCAACGATTCCAACGGAATTGTTCGATCATATATGGTATTGAGGATGATTCTTTGCTTGTGTTCCAGGTCAAGAGCCCATCTGGTGTAATGTTCATGGACGCTACTTCGTATGTGCTGTTTGGATAGATCACTTCGGGATTGATGACTTTCACCTCGCAATTTTCTTTGCAGCGCAAAACTATTTCCACAGGATCGCCTTGTTTCAAAGACCAGACTTTAAGATCAACAGCAAATGCGGGTGAATTCACTTCGTCACTGGTGATCTGGCCATTGACCAAAACTTCGAAAATGCAGAACCCGATGCCACTTGTAGTGAGCGGATTCTTTACATATAAG
>JAYTMF010000443.1:0-6876 GCA_043728755.1 Flavobacteriales bacterium | reverse complement strand
ACTATTACACTTGTCCAATCGGTATAACTAGCTAGAACGAGTCAAAAACTGTCAATAGTCTATACTTTGTTTGTGATTTGTGATTTGCGATTGGAGTACGCAAAAGCCGCTATTTGATTGTATAATGAAGTATGAGTTATAAAATTCGAATGCTCCTTCTAACCGATACAATCCTAACCCCTTTATTCTGAAAAAAATCAGTCTCTCTTTCCACCAAAAATTCGAAGCAAGAACAAGAACAGATTGATGAAGTCGAGATAGAGGCTCAACGCTCCCATGATGGCTAATTTGCTTGCCGTGGCACTGCCAAACTCAACGCCTGCGCCTATTCGTTTTACTTTCTGTGTGTCATAAGCCACAAGTCCGGTGAACACCAAAACACCAACACAGCTGATGATGTAATCAAGGGCACTACTATGCATGAAGAAATTGACTATCGATGCGATGATGATGCCAATCAAAGCCATCATCAATATGGAACCGAGCTTGGTTAAGTCTGTTTTGGTGGTATAACCGATCACCGCCATTGTTGCGAACAATCCTGCTGTAATGAAGAATACTTTGGCAATGGTCGCCATCGCATAAATCAAAAAGATAACACTCAAACTCACCCCGTTGATAAATGAATAGGCAATAAACAATGCAATGATGGCACTCGCAGAAAGTTTATTGAACGCAAAGCTCATTATCATCACCATACCAAGCGGCGCAAGCATCACAACCCACATCAGAATTCGTGATCCGGTGAACAATTGCTCAATCATGCCACTTGCAGCAAACCAATAAGCTGAAATACCTGAAATAACTAAGGCGAGCGTCATGTACGAAAAAACATTCGAAACGAATGATTTCGAAATAGCGCTGTCATCAATGTCGATGGTCTGCTGATTGTAATTCTGAATATCCATTTTCTCTTTAATTGAAATGCATCAACGAGCGGCATAATTTTCTGCAATGATACTGAGACGCATGTGACACATGCAATAGCTTTTTCATAAAATTATTAAAGGAAGTTCTCAGGATAACCTAGCTCCAATAAGTGAGATGAATTCCTTGCGGCTTTTGTCATTGTGAAGGAATTCGCCGCTGAATGCGCTGGTAGTTGTTACGCTGTTTTGTTTGCTCACGCCGCGCATCTGCATGCAGAGGTGCTGTGCCTCTATGACTACCGCAACACCTAACGGTTCAAGGGTCTGTTGAATACAATCGCGGATATCAATGGTTAACCTTTCCTGCACTTGTAACCTACGCGAGAATACATCTACAACACGCGGTATTTTGCTGAGACCAACGATTTTTCCATTCGGAATGTAGGCTATATGCGCTTTGCCGAAAAACGGCAACATATGGTGTTCACAGAGACTATACAATTCAATGTCTTTCACCAATACCATCTGACTATAATCTTCATCGAACATTGCGCTGCGTAGTATTTCTGCCGCGTCCTGATTGTAACCTTGAGTGATTTCCGTGTACGCCTTGGCCACACGCTCTGGTGTTTTCAATAGTCCCTGCCGATGCGGATCTTCTCCGATCTTTTCAAGAATATTGAACACGCTTTCGGCCATCGACTGCTCGCTGGGTGTCAGTTCTTTATCTGTTTCTTCCAAAGTTTCTCGGTATTTCATTTCGAAAATTTGTAGTTTGAAACAAGCATTGATCTCGAAAGTTCAATGACTCAATTTCCTCCAAAATATTCCACGATGTTATTCTCTGTTTCATACACCTTCACACTGTGAAGCTGACAATTATCCAGACTCAGTGACGGCTCTAGTTGTTCCCAGATGGCAATGGCCACGTTTTCACACGAGGTCATTTTTCCGGCCATAAATTCTACATCAAGATTCAGATTCCTGTGATCCATTTTAGAAAGAACTTTTTCTTCGATGAGATCACTGAGGAATTTAAGATCAATGCAAAAGCCCGTATCGGGATGAGGAGTTCCTTTGACAGTAACGAACAGCTCGTAGTTGTGTCCGTGCCAGTTGGGGTTGGCGCACTTCCCGAATGTTTTCAGGTTAGTGGCATCATCCCATTTCGGATTCCAAAGTTTATGCGCCGCATTGAATCTCTCTCGACGGGTTATATATACTTGCTGTGTATTCATGGTTGATTGGGCGACAAAGATAATAGCGAATGCATCCTGCGCATGAAGAAACAGTGGCGCTTAACATAGGTTCAGTTTGTCGCAACACTGCGTTTCACCTTTATTTATTAAACTTGCACTTTATTGCTATATTATGATTGTCGTTACTGGTGCCGCAGGTTTTATTGGAAGTTGTCTGATTTCAAGATTGAATGAAGATCGTTTTTTTGATCTCGTACTAGTGGATGATTTCGCCGGAACAACCGATAATGTTTTGCATGAAAAAACAGGTCGCAATTACCTAGGGAAAAAATATGTCGAGCTCGTTGATAGAGCGGACTTGCCGAAATGGCTTAGAGAAAACGAAGACCAGGTGGATTTTGTTTTTCACATTGGTGCCCGAACGGATACAACGCTTTTCGATAAGAGCATCTTTGATAAATTAAATCTGGATTACACCATAGTGCTCTGGAATATTTGCGCTGAATATGCTATTCCATTTGTCTATGCATCATCCGCTGCGACATACGGTAGTGGTGAATTCGGGTACAAGGACGATCATGAAACCATTCCCAAATTGCAACCACTCAATCCTTACGGAGATTCAAAAAATGATTTTGATGTGTGGGCGTTGCAACAAAAACAATCTCCCTTCTTTTGGGCTGGTTTGAAATTTTTTAATGTCTATGGTCCCAATGAATATCACAAAGGAAGAATGGCTTCAGTTATTTTTCATGCGTATCATCAGATTGCCGATAATGGGTCGATGAGGTTGTTTCGATCTCACAATCCTGCTTACGTCGATGGCGGACAAATGCGTGATTTTGTATATGTAAAGGACGTTGTTGATGTATGCTATTTTCTCATGCACCACAGGAAAAATTCGGGCATTTACAATCTCGGATCGGGAAGGGCAAGAACTTTCCTCGATCTCGCCAATGCTACTTTCAAAGCCATGGATGTGAAGCCTGACATCGGTTTTATTGATACACCCGAAGATATTCGCGAGAAGTATCAATACTTTACTCAAGCGGATATGAGCAAGTTGAAGTCTATCGGATACGCAAACGAATTCACTTCGCTTGAAGATGGTGTTGAAGATTATGTGAAGAATTATCTTATGAAAAAACAGGTCGGCTATTGATTTTGAGATTTGTAGAATTTGCGATTTGTGATTTGAATGCTGGATTCGGGTTAGTAGCAATTTAAACCTAGAATTGAACAGCGATACTCGCAAATTTTCAATTTTCAACTATCCGCTGGAATTTCGCTACTCCTCCAAATAGTCTTCGGGCTTTTCCTTCTCAATTTCCTTTTCAAGAGACCAGTCAATACGAGAAATGATTTCTTTCATTGCGCCTTCTTTCAAACTATAGCCGGAGTGAAACATCCCACTGAATTTTTGCATTTTCAATACGTGCGATACAAGATAACTAGCCAATGGCATGTTTTCCGCTCTGATACTTGGAATCATCGGATGTTTTAATCGCTCTATATAAGTGCTGTTGGCCAGCCACTGGTGAACTTCATTGAAAGCATTCATCGGAATCTCATTGTACAATAGAATTTCAGATGGATCTTTTTTTAGACGATCATAATAAAGCATTAATAACGTATCAAAAGATCCGGATGAACCGATCAGTTTGACCACCGGAAATTTTTTCAATGCATCAGCTAATGTTGCAAGTTGATTCGTCAACATTTTATCAAGGTTATCGATGTCGATCTCCGACATTTTGTCTTCCAGTTTCACCAGGTCTTGGAGTCGGCTCACACCAAGAAGAAAACTTTCTTTCCAGAAAATCTTACTGCCATCCGCAATCACGAATTCGGTGCTTCCACCTCCGATATCCATGATGAGGATTTTCTCGTTACCGGGATCACAAGTTTGACGCACACCACTGTAGATCAATTCAGCTTCTTTATCTCCACTTATGACTTCGATGTTTATACCGAAGGCTTTCGCGCGGTCGACGAATTCATGTCCATTGCTCGCTTCTCGTATAGCCGAGGTTGCGAAGGCAAAGGTTTTTTCACAATGGAAGTTCTGAATATTTTCTTTGTGACAGAGCAGTGCATCCAGCCCTCTATAGAAGCGGGGCATCAGTATTTTACTTTCCTCGAATCCGCCTGCACCAAGCTTTACAGGCAGTTTGTTTTGAAATATGACCTTCCACGTATGCGGCGTAACGTCCGCAATCAGTAAGTTGAAAGTATTTGATCCGCAGTCGATGACAGCGATTTTCATGATAGTAGTAGATAAGGTGATAGTAGGCAAATGTCGCGAATCGAACACTAAATTCGCCACATGAGCAGATTTTTTCTTTGGGCTCTTGCACTCTTTTCTTGTTTCTCTGTTTCATCGCAAAACGCGGTGAAGGATTCTTCGTTGTTTGATCCGCACATCTCTATCACTTATGCATATCAAATACCCGGAGGTGATCTAGCCGCAAGGTTTGGCAACAATCACAACCTTGGTTTTGGTTTTCATTTCAAGAGTAAAACGTCGTGGTACTACGGCATTCAAGGAACTTATTTGTTCGGTTCACGCGTGATACCCGAGAAGGGTTTTCTTGATAATTTGAAAATCGACGGTGGTTACATTCTCGATAACGATGGTCAGCTTTCAAAAATATCATTGCAAGAACGTGGCTGGACCTGCACCATGGAAGGTGGAAGATTATTTCCTCTACTGGGTCCTAATCCGAACAGTGGCATTCTGGTGATCGGTGGCGTTGGATTGTTTCAACACAAGATCCGTATTGAACATCAAGATACGCACATTCAGCAACTCGAAAAAGACTATCTCAAAGGCTATGACCGACTTACCAATGGTCCGGTGCTGCGCGAGTTTGTTGGTTACTATCACATGAGCAATAATCGTCTCATCAATTTTGTCATCGGTATAGAAGCGTGGCAAGCTTTTACTCAAAGCCGACGTGATCTCAACTTCGATACCATGACCACCGACTCTCAAAGACGAAAAGACTCACTGCTTGGAATCCGAGCAGGTTGGACATTGCATCTATATAAGCGTATGTCCGATCATTATTACTACGAATGATTATTGCCTTGCGACTGATCTATCTTTTATCCATCAGATTGTATGTTGCAGCTATTGCAATAGCTTCCCTGTTCAACAGCAAAGCGAAGAAGTGGATCAGTGGTCGCAAATATGTGATGAGGGATCTGGACGAGTGGCGCAAAGCGCATCCCGGTAAACTTATGTGGATCCACTGTGCTTCTCTTGGTGAATTCGAACAAGGAAGACCGGTCATGGAAGCCATCAGGAAGGAATACCCCAATTTTCTGCTGCTGCTTACTTTCTTTTCCCCATCCGGTTTTGAAGTTCGAAAAGACTACAGTGGTGTCGATTATGTCTGTTATCTTCCTACTGATACAGCAATGCACGCAAGGAAATTTATCCTGCTCGCCAATCCGTCGCTGGTTATGGTGGTGAAGTATGAATACTGGGCGAATTATTTTTTCGAATTAAATAGCAAGGGCATTCCTCTTTATATCATTTCTGGAATTCTTCGTCCCGACCAACGCTTTTTCGGTGTATTCTCGGGATTCTGGAAAAAAGTGTTGGGGTGCGTCACTCATTTTTTTGTGCAGGATGAAGTGACGTACAAGCTGTTGATCCAACATGGATTTTCAAATGCTTCCATTGCGGGCGATACGCGTTTTGATCGCGTGGTTGCGATGGCATCAACCGCCGGACAAGTTGAGGAGTTGGCAAAATTCCGCGGCGATAAATTTTGCATCGTTGCAGGCAGTAGTTGGGAACCCGAAGAAAAAATGTTGGCGAAATGGCATCAAACGCATCGCAGTGAAGAGCATAAGCTCATCATCGTGCCGCACGAAACGGATGATGTTCATATTCAGGCGTTGATACAGAAATTTCCCGGAGCCATGCGCTGGTCGAAGAGGGGCGGAGTCGATTTATCAAGGGCGAATGTCCTGATCATCGACGTCATTGGTCTGCTTTCTGTGGCATATAGATATGGAAATGTCGCGGTGATTGGCGGCGGATTTGGCCGGGGAATACACAACACATTAGAGGCTGCTGTTTGGGGTATACCGGTATTGTTTGGTCCTCGTTACCTAAAATTCAATGAAGCTATTGGTTTGATTACCGTTGAAGGCGCTTTTTGTTTCCACAATGAAGATGAAATGTGCGAAAGAATTGACTTTTTGCACCGCCACCGTGAGGAATTGCGCAAAACAGGAGTACAGGCCGGAAAATTTGTTCAGGAGCGAAAAGGCGCTACTGATGTGATAATGATTGGACTAAAGAAAAAATTCTAGCTTTTTTCAAAGAAAAACGACAGAATGATTTGCGTAAAATGATTGGTTGGTTACATTTGCGCCCCTCAAAACGATGTTTTGATAATGCGGGAGTAGCTCAGTTGGTAGAGCACGACCTTGCCAAGGTCGGGGTCGCGAGTTCGAGTCTCGTCTCCCGCTCAAGAATCCCGGTCTGGCAGCAGATCGGGATTTTTAATTTTTATACATGCTTGGATTCAGGGATGAGTTCGAGGTGATAGAGTGTGGGAGTGATATAATCCGCCCGGGTGGTGGAACTGGTAGACACGCAGGACTTAAAATCCTGTGGCCATTGCGGCTGTACGGGTTCGATTCCCGTCCCGGGTACATAGATAACGCACCAAATCCAATGAATAAAAGGGTTTTGGTGCGTTCTTCTTTTTTTGGTTGTCGTGGCGGTTGTCGGTTTATTCAATTTCAATTGATTTTTCTGAAAAGTTTCCCGTAATTCGAGTTCCTAA
>JAYTMF010000442.1:0-6227 GCA_043728755.1 Flavobacteriales bacterium | reverse complement strand
CTATCGCGGCAGTGGATCAGTAAAGGATTTCCATAACCGTCATAGGAAAAAGTTTCCTCGTAGATTTTAATTCCATTCTCGAGAATGACCAATTTCGACATCGTTGCGTCCGGATTGTATTCAAATAATGTTTCAATTTTTCTTTTAGCGGTAGAACCATGAATGATCATTTTCGACATGAGTCCTTGAGTGTTGTATCCAAAATCATAGTAAGGAATGAAAACTCCTTTTTCCTGACGTCGTGCATCTGACACCATATTCACTTCCCTTAATCCGTCCTTTCTGGTAAAAGGAAAAAGATCGCGCAAAATTTGGTGTACCTGTAGATACGGATGCCTGTTCATATCGAAAGGGATATCATTTCTGACACGTGCGGTGGCAGAATGCTGTACCAAATCGATCAGCGCCTTATACGGTCCATTCGGGTTGAGGTAAGGTGCAATTTCAGCAAATGAAAATCGGATGGCTACACCACAGCCGTTAATCAATTTCGTACTATTGGAAAGTGGTGGAATGACAAATGCAATCGAATACATTTTCATGGCTGCGAATCCTGATGAATCCACAGAAAACTCGTGCAGCATTCCCTTTGACATCTTTTCGGTGCGCGCCCGGGCATAATCCGAGATGGTGCTTTCGACCCGATTAATATCGAGACCATCCACTGAATTCTCGAATTTAGTCTGCGCCAAACTATTCAAAGCTGCAAATTTGTCCTTGTTGAATACATCCTGAGTAGTGTATATGGTCCCGTCAATTGTATTGAAATAAATCACTTCGTAATAAACGAAATTCACGTTGAGAAGCTCCTTGGCGAGCATAGGAACATAATGCACTTTTGTGATGAAAGTAATGACATCACCACAAACTGGAGTAAACGCATAATCGATGTGAGAAACAAAAACTGAAATGTCTGGATTGGTTGTACTGCGCCAAAAATTCGGTTTGATAGCTAGGCGATATGCTCCATTTTTCTTGTATTCATCCAGTGCTTCAGGCAATGAAGAAAAATAGACATCGAGTCGATGGGACATATCCTTTATTAGGGCGATACGAAAGCTATCCTTAGAAACCTGATCGAACATCATACTCTTGATCTTCAAGTTAATATTGGTCTGCACCGCATCATTGTCCAATGTGACGAGCTGCGGATATTGTACGATCAGTTCTTCAAAAATTCCTTTTGCACTTTTCCTGACTGTCGCTTGTGACATCGTAAATTCAATAGCACCATTGTCCAGAAAATTGGGAATGATATGATTAAATGATGCGTTGGTCACACCACCGGAAATGAAAGTCAGAACGAGTAGGGTCTGAATCGATTTGCAATACAATCTCTTCATTGTCTGATAAATTAATAAAATAAGTCGTTGGTCATTGATGCACCTACCTTGCATAGGCCCGGAATCGGGAGTAATAGGGTGGATGATACAAATGCCAACTGATTGATACGCGAAAACTTATTGTTGGTTACAAATCGCAGATAAAGGGGGCGTTTTTAGGTGAATATTAGTAAGCCCGGCCCATCGGTAAGAACACGAATCGCATTCTCCACTAACGGCAAGACCAGTATCTGATTAAATGGTGACAATAGCGTGGACTATTCATAGCTGTGTATGAAAATCCAGATCAGCATTAGGATTATTTGACCATCACACGCTGTGGAGTTTTACTTTTGAAACGGTTATGATTCACAACAAGTCAAAAGATCAACTCGATATTTTCCAAGGTCTAACACTATCCAACTTCTTTACAGGACTTGTGGTAATTGCAACAGGCGTCATGTTGTTCATCGCAAAAAATTACTGGCTAGGCTTGCCAATTGCATACACGGGGATTTGGATCTTTCTTTCACTGAAAGGCGTGAGGATTGATAGCAAGCGCCAACGAATTAAGTCATATCACTACATCTTTCCGATAAAAGTTGGCATCTGGAAAGATCTTTCCACTTTCAAAATGCTGAAGTTGGGAGTAACGAATACATCGCAAGTGATGAACAGTAGAGGAACAACAACTACAGTCAGAACAAAATCGTTTGACGTTTCATTGATGGACAAGGATGATTCAACACTCGAGCTTAAAGAATTCGACAATTATGAATGTGCAAAAATGTTTTTACAAGAAATTTCCGAGTCCCTTAAAATTCCGGTATCAGATTATTACAAGCAGATGCATGATAACTGATGGAAGCAGAAATCCCTAGCTGACTACACAAAAACCCTTACTTACAGTCCACAGACTATTCTCGACCGGCGAAAAACTCAAGAATTCGAGAAGTAATATGATGCAGTTGAGTTTCGTCTAATTCAGTATGCATCGGCAATGAGATAACACTATTGCACAACATCTCTGTTACCGGGAAATCGCCCTGCTGATACCTTGAATCCAGATATGCCTTTTGCATATGAAGAGGCACGGGGTAATACACCATTACCGGAATATGTTTTGCCTCAAGAAATTCTTTCAATTTAAATCGCTCTACACTTTCAGTAATCAACGTATACTGATGAAATACATGTGTAGAACTCATTGATCGCACAGGTCTTTTTAGAAAAGGTATGTCAGCTAAAGCGTTGTCATAAAAATCTGCAACTGCTCTACGTGCTATGTTGTACTCATCGAGGTGTTTCAGTTTAATGCTTAATACAGCTGCCTGAATGGAATCGAGACGCGAATTAATTCCCACCACGTCATGATAATATCGCACTGCCATTCCGTGATTGGCGATCATGCGTAATTTTCCGGCCAACTCGTCATTGTCTGTATAAATGGCACCGCCATCACCAAAGCAACCGAGATTCTTTGACGGAAAAAAGCTAGTCGCTGCAACATGCCCCATTGTGCCTGCCATTGCTTTTCTGCCATCGGAAAAAGTGTACTCAGAACCTATGGCTTGGCAAGCGTCCTCAATGACAAAAAGATTGTGTTCTTGTGCAATCTGAAGAATGGATTCCATGTCTGCACACTGTCCGAAGAGATGCACAGGAACAACTGCTTTCGTTTTGGGAGTAATCGCTTTTTTGATGGCCTCTGGATCGATGTTGAAAGTTTGCGGATCCACATCGACAACTACCGGTACCAAATGAAGCAGAGCAATCACTTCGGCAGTAGCCACAAACGTAAATGAGGAAGTGATGACCTCATCTCCTGGTTTCAACCCAAGTGCCATCATGGCAATCTGCAGGGCATCTGTTCCATTGCCACAGGGCACCACGTGTTTTACGCGCAAATATTCTTCGAGTTCAGTTTGGAAATTTTTCACGGCCGGCCCGCCAATAAAAGTGGCTTGATCTATCACTTCCATCACGGCTTGATCCACCTCGGTCTTTATTTTTTGATATTGACCTTTAAGGTCAACCATCTGAATCTTATTCATCCACAGATTTTGGGGTGAAAATACTTCATCATGGTGAGAATGTATGAGCGATGCGGAAATTGAAGGTGGAAATGAAAATGAATGATGTGAAATCATACTTCGACACAGGCCGGATACGAGAATAAAAAACACTTCATTCCTTTATCGCACTATTGAGTCTACTATTACCGCTGTATGATTTCTAAAACATTGGCATGTTTTATAAAGCACATTGGTATAACAGGAATTTACTTATGCTTTATAGCGCACCCATTTCAACAACTCCCTGTATGTTGGCTTTTTGCCGTACATCAAAATGCCCACGCGATAAATTCTACCGGCCAACCAGATGAAGAAGAAGAATGAAGCAATAAGCACGGCAATGGACAATAGTTTCAACCAAATAGAAACACCGATTGCAGTCTTTACCATCATCACAACCGGCGAGGTCAGCGGAACAATTGAGAAAATGGTTCCGATGCTTCCCTCGGGATTATTCATCATCATTACAGATACGATGTAGGCAAAAATGAGTGGGATCGTGACGGGTAACATGAATTGTTGTGTGTCGGTTTCATTGTCGACAATGGCTCCTATTGCTGCGAATAAGGAGGCATATAGCAGATAACCGCCAATGAAATAAATAATAAAAGAGATGATAACGTCCATCCATGGTACTTCAAGTAAGATCTCGAGCATTTCATTTCCTGCATCTACATCGCCCGTGCTCATTGCAGCCATGTTCGGCGCCTTGATCACGCCTCCATCAACAGTGACACCCATATTCTCCATTTGCATTTCAACGAGTTTCTGCTGATATCCTGCAAGTCCGATGGATGATATAGCCGCAGTGAGCACTACCCAAATAATGAATTGGGTGAGTCCAACGAGTCCAATGCCAATTACTTTTCCCATCATCAACTGAAAGGGCTTGACAGAAGAAATAATCACTTCAACAATTCGATTGGTCTTCTCTTCCATCACACCGCGCATCACTTGCACACCATAAAAGAAAATGAAGAAATAAATGATAAGAGCGAAACCAAAACCAATCATTGCCCGCTCCGAAGTATGATCCTTTTTATCACCTTCACTTGGTTTGATAAGGTTGAATTCGACGGATTGTCTTATCGCTTTGTAGGTGTCAATCGGAATATTGTTTTCCTTTGCGCGATACAACTCCAATGCATCCTCCAGGTCATTCTTTATCTTGTTTTGAATGAGGAGACTTGGTGCTTTCTCTGAAAACATTTCCACTTTGCCATCGGTATATGAAACAGGCGTGAGCTGCACTACGGCAGTGTATTCGCCGATAGACATTTCCTCTTTGGCGTCAACCACACCCTTTCTGAAATCAAAAGTAACCTGCTCGGAATTTTGGAAACGCGGACGAGTGACATGTTCCCTTTCATACCGAATGACTTCGTCCTGCACAAGATTCCCCAATGAATCGGCGATGAGAATTTTGTGATGTGTGGTATCAGAAGTCGCAAGCATAACGGCACCAATGATGAGCATACCAAAAATGACCGGTCCGAAAATGGTCATGATCAGAAAGGATTTCTTTTTGACCTTATTGAGATATTCTCTCTTGATGATGAGCCAAATCTTATTCATGAGCTGCATTAAATTTTTGGACGGCTTCAATAAAAATCTGATCCATATCCGGAATCATTTCATTCACAGAAATAATATTGACATGCGGCATGAGTGCTCCGAGCAGATCATTCAATTTACTTTCCTGTGGAATTTTTATTTCCGCTATTTGTTTCTCGTCTGCCATCGTATTTGATACCAATTCAAAATTGGCCCACAAACCGATTCCAATATCCATTGAAGTGCCATCGAAAACGACCTCAAAAGTGTGTGTGCGAAATTTGTTTTTGATATCCTTTACACTTCCATCAAGAATGACCTGCGAACGGTTGATGAGAGCAATGTTGTCGCAGAGAGCTTCAACACTTCCCATATCGTGCGTAGAAAGGATTATGGTCGTTCCTTCGTTTTTCAACCTTAGCATTTCCTTTCGTATCAATTCGGCATTGATAGGATCAAAACCGCTGAAAGGTTCATCGAGAATCAACAATTTTGGTTGATGTAAAACAGTTGTGATAAACTGAATCTTTTGGGCCATGCCTTTGGACAAGTCTTCCACTTTTTTATCCCACCACGAGAGAATCTCAAAACGTTTGAACCATTCATTGAGTCTCAACTTTGCCTCCTTAGCAGAGAGGCCTTTAAGCTGTGCCAGATACATGCACTGCTCCCCGACTTTCATTTTCCTATACAGTCCGCGCTCTTCAGGTAAATATCCGATTTGGTCCACATCAGAGAGTTTCAATTTATTTCCATTGAACAATACCTCGCCTTCATCAGGCCCTGTGATCTGATTCATAATGCGAATCAAAGTTGTTTTTCCGGCGCCGTTTGGCCCCAATAGACCAAAGACGCTTTGTTCCGGAACGATGATGGAGACATCATTCAACGCCTTGTGCTTTGCAAAAGACTTGTGAATGTGTCTTGCTTCGATGGTATTCATATACACTTGAAAAATTCGATGACGAAACTAAGTAGAAGAGAAGATAACGAATCTGAGAATATGATGAAAGGCAAAACATTCCACCAGAACCCAATTGCGGCAACACTTCTCAACCCAGTTTGAGTACTGCCTTACAACAGAATTCCTACAACCAATTTCAGATCAAACCATTTATAGGAATTGAAATTGAGAAGTAGATTTGCCTTGGCATAATCTTCTGTCGCATATGCCCCGTTTTCATTCTGGAGATCCTTCATTGACATGAATGGAAAAGTGAGGTGAAAATTCATGTCGCCTTGAAAAAAGATGGCATCGGACAACATTCGTTTCACA
>JAYTMF010000441.1:0-3868 GCA_043728755.1 Flavobacteriales bacterium | reverse complement strand
GAGGAAAAGGACATCATTGTGCCGGCAGTGCGCGAGGCCCAGGATAAGGGCTTGATGGTGTATGGCCCTTATGGTGCGGATGGATTTTTTGGCAGCACTGCGCACAAAAATTTTGATGCTGTGCTTGCTATGTATCACGATCAAGGGCTTGCTCCATTCAAGGCGCTCGCTTTTGATCAGGGCGTAAATTTCACTGCGGGCTTGCCTGTGGTGAGAACCTCTCCCGACCACGGAACCGGCTACGACATTGCGGGCAAGGGCGTCGCTGATGAAACATCCATGCGTGCAGCGATCTTCACGGCTTGTGATGTCTATCGCAAGAGAAAGGAATACCGCGAGTACGCAGCTAACCCACTAAGAAAGCAGGATTATCGCGAAGGAAAAGACGATCAACGCGAGTGAAAATTACCATCATTGTTATCGGAAAAACAGAAACTTCTTTTCTAAAGGAAGGTATTGCGATTTATCTCGATCGCCTGAAGCACTACGCTAAGGTGGATTATAAGGAATTGCCTGATGTGAATGCAAAGGGTATCACATCGGAAGTGCTAAAGCAGAAGGAAGGGGAGTTGATCCTCAAACAAATCAAAACGGAAGACACACTTTTACTTCTTGATGAAAACGGCGATCACTTCTCTTCGAGAATGTTTGCTGATTTTCTTCAAAAGAAAATGAATGCCGGAACAAAGAATGTCTCCCTCGTAATCGGTGGTGCATTCGGTTTTTCGAAAGTCGTTTATGCCAGAGCCAATGGAAAAATATCTTTTTCTAAAATGACCTTTTCTCATGAAATAATTCGCCTACTTCTGACCGAGCAACTCTATCGCGCCTTCACCATTCTCAAAGGTGAAAGCTATCATCACGATTGATTTAGCGCTTTATACCAATGTGATTTCTAAAACATGGCATTGTCATGGATTCAAGCAAATTTGCGCTGATGATGCCGCAGATTAAAACGAAAGAAGGAATCATTCTTCACGGTAGCTGAAAATCTTCGCAAAGCCACAACTTCATCTGCGCAAATCTGGGTGAAACTATTTCTCTCGTGTCAATAGGAATATCCACATAACCCAATAACCAGTAACAAATAAAGGCTGCCCAGTGCGGACAGCCTCTTTCGAAAAACTATTTTCACAATCGATTACTCGATGATCAATTTCTGAGAAACTATATTCAGGCCGGTGTTCAACTCTACGTTGTAAATACCTGCGCTCAATTCTGTGTCCATTGAAATCGTGTTGACGCCATTCGTGATGACAGTATTTACCGTGTATACCACTTTACCTGAAATATCTGTGATCGTCATGCGCACATTTCCGGAAAGATTGCTGTTCACTCTGATATTGAAATCACTGCTTGCAGGATTCGGGTAAATCATGAAATTGACATCGTTGTTGATGTCGTTTACGCTGCTTACAACGATTGCATTTGATGTCTGCACAGGACACTGCTCAAATTGTTGCATCGTTACATGGTAAGTACCCGCATCCGTCCAATTGTATGTGGATGATGTTGCATTATCGAGCAACACTCCGTCTTTGTACCACTGGTAGCTGATGGCCGGATCAGTGCAAGTTATTACAGCTCCGTTGGCAGTAACGATTGGAGCAAACTTCGTCAAATTCGCAAAGCGGACATAGCAAGGATAATTTACACTGTCGATGAACGCATTTCTATTGTTTTGCTCAAAGTGAATGTATTCATTGCGCGTGATTTCATAACTATCAGGTAAATCCTGGAAGTGCCATGACTTGATCGTGTATTCGTTTTGGCCATATGGAATCGTCAATGATACTTGCTCAGGAAAACTGAAATTTAGTGTTGCGGTATTGTTTTTAGCAGCATGATACATCATTCCGCGTGCCGCATTTCCCTTAAAGGAATCGCGCATTTCATATACCTTTTGGCCATTGCTGTTGTTGCCGTATTTACAATCTAAATAGGAAGAGGTGATGGTCTCGACTTCACCATAAGGGTAGTTACTTCGAACCGCATTGCACTCTACCTGAAGGACAGGAAACAAGTTGTGCAAGTCACTTACTTCGTTTGAACTTGAGAAGCTGGCATCGTTATAGGTCGGCATCCAACTCTGTGGAAAATCGTGCTCACGGCTCAATGAAGCCTCACCCGTGCCGGTCCACCAGATGAAATTTGAAGAAAAAATGTAAGGTGTACTACTGTATTGACACTCCACTGAATTCTGCGCAGCACCTGCAAAAACAGTATCGCGCACATAGAAATTATTAATCAATGTGGTGATATAGTTGCTATAGAAAATCTGAAAATAATTCGCCGGGTTCATCACTGCGTTGAGCTGTGTCACAAAGTTTGGACTGCTGTTGTCTACACTGCTATAAAGCGCGCCAATACTCGGAAGAGGCGCAAGTATATTGCCGATCAAAGGTGTTGTAGTAAGGTAATTTTCATAGCTTGAAGGACCATTGTATGCAAATACAGCAAAGTGATAAGTCGATCCTGATTCTATTGCTCTTGCGTTGAACTGGCCTGCAGGTGCATTGCTCACGACTTGAGCTCCGCCGATCCATTCTCCTTTCAAATAAGTTGTGCCGTCTGTAGGCATTTCTGTTACTGCACTTCCAGTCTTACGCAAAACGAGGTAGCCCTCAGATGCTGATGGTCCTGCTTCTATGGTTGTATTGAAATCCCACGCATACACGTTTTGAAATGTAATTGCACTTCCTTGTGCTGTCGGCTCACTGGCCAATGGACCGGAAATAGCATAGACATGGATTACATAAGTGCCTTCACTTGAGTCATCATTCGTAATGGTGATGGTGCAAAATCTTGATCCCATGCCAACCGGTGAAAAGTTAAGCGTGAAAGTTGCGCTGCTGTTCGCTGCCACTGCCGTTGGTAAAGCACCAAGCGAAAACTCACCTGCATTCACTCCGCTCAATGCAATGTCAGAAATGGAAAGTGATTGCGACAACCCTAGATTTTCTATCGTGAAAATTTGAGATGTCGCATTCCCTATGCTATAAGTAAATCCGCTAGGTATGTTAATCGTACCATCCGATACATTGATCTCCTGATTGTTGCCGGCAATGGGTGTGTCCAGTGTGATGTCATCTAATCCTGCATTGTGTCCGCTTACTTTAGTGGTAAAGATCCATCGGATATATCTTGTTGTGGGTGCCGGTGAATCTGTAAATAGTGTATATCCTGATGTTGGAAGGTCGGTGTCGGTGAAACTGTGTAGAGCAGTGTAAGTAACTCCATTGTCACTTTCCTCAACCGTGAATGTTCCTTGCCACGTGCCACCGGTGTTCCATCCTTTCATATAATAATGAAGCATTCCCGGTTCCTCTGCAAAATAGAGAACCACATTTTCGTTGGTGGCGTCCAGCTTACACGATTGCCCTGTCTGACCTGAAGCATATCGCGTGAGGCCATTTGTGCCAAGGTTTTCTGTCCATCCTGTTGGTGTGGTTTCATCGAAATTGAACGATGTTGGCAATGCTGCTTGAGCCATCGCAAGGATTGTTACCATCATGAGTGGCAAAGTCGCAATAGCTTTCTGTACTGAAAAATTTAATCTGTTCATCTTTATTTTATTATTTGATCGATTATTTAAAAAGTAAAATTCGCTCCGACATTCCATCGGAAGCCCATGCCCATAAACACTCCTGCTGATTGTGCGTTGAAACCCTGATTTGCATTATCGGGTGAATTGGCCACATAATAGTCGTTGTTCCTGGCGTCTGAAATGAATATCACGTTGGTGACATTCATCAGGTTCACACGCAAACCGAGCAGATATTTATTTTGACCAATTGCATGAGTATAGCCCATGTTGATATCAAATTGATAGTATCCCGGAATTTTCCATGATTGACGATTGGCATTC
>JAYTMF010000440.1:0-7570 GCA_043728755.1 Flavobacteriales bacterium | reverse complement strand
CGATCAATTTGATGTAGCGACTACAGGCTCCGAATTCTGAAGAGGTTGTGGCATTTCGGATTTTCCATGACGTATAGATTGCCGGTAAGATGAGTGATGCTGATAATGTCACCTGATACGTTATTGTTTGCATATGCGATGCAGTGAAGAAAATCGCCAACATGAAAATCGCCATCAAAACGAACGCGTAGACTTTTGTTTTTTGAATTCCATATGCGATCGGTATCGTGTTGTACTCACCAAGTATATCGCCCTGCATGTCTTCCATGTCTTTTACGACTTCGCGTAATAACGTGAGTAAGAAGGCAAATGCGGAAATAAGAAAAATCACGAACCACATTTTGCGGAAAAATATTTCCGAATTGATGAGCATATCGGAGTAATAATTCTGAAGCGCGTTGATTTCGAATAGAGCCGCCCAGATCGGGACGCTTGCTGTACAAAGTGCAACCATAAAGTTGCCAATGAAAATCCTTTTTTTGAAAACAGGAGAATACCACCACAGTATAGTTGCAATGACCACGGGTAATAACATCGGCCACCAATACGAAGTCTTATAGCAGATTACTGTGGTAAGAATGATAGCCAGAAAATTTAGCGCTTGATGCATAACGATGGCAACTCTTCGTTTTACTGTTTTGCCAACGATCACTTCGTCGGGTTTATTGATTTTGTCGACTTTCTGATCGAAATAATCATTGATCACATTTCCTGCGGCCGTGAGTGAGATACCAACGACCAGCAACAGGAAAAACTCCCCATTCGACAGTCTGAACTTCATCCCGATGCTTGCTGTGCGCAGCAAATCCGACATTACGCCATAACGTATAACACACATTGTGATTAGAACAATGACCAGATTTACCGGTCGTGTGAGTAGAATAATATTGCGAAATGCGTTCAATTGTTGAAATGTTTGGTGGCAAAGATGGCAAGTACTTTTAAATTAGCACCCAAGAGTTAGTGATATGGAGGAAAATTTTCAAGATCAATCGGTGAGTATCAGTGTTAAAAAGCACGTCGTTGTGTACGGCAAACACGAATACATCATTACAAATGTTCAGGATTTATTGACGCGTGGGGATTTTACCTCCGCGGGTTTTACTGTGTTGCCTGAAGCACTGGACTACATACGAATGAATGCGCTGGATGCGATTATCATTGGAGGAGGAGTTGAACCACGCGACAGAATGCAGATTCAAAAAATTGTTTCAGAAGAACTTACCCATGTGAAAATTATTGAACACTTCGGTGGACCGGCTACTATTATCTCCGAAGTAAAACATGCACTTGGCGTAAAATAGAGCGGGCTCCTTTTCGGCATGTTAAGGTGCCGGAATAAGACTTTTCGATTTGTACAATTCGTTCTTATTGTTTTTGTAAAGAGCATAGCTGAATCCCGGCTGCACTGAATAGGCGCCAATTTCTCCCGATTTGTTGATCGCCAAAAATCCTACTTGAAAATCTTTGAAGTTCGCATGTTTTTTCTGAATGCGTCTTACGGCTTCTTCGCATGCTTCCCCCGGTGTTGCTCCGTTGCGCATCAATTCGACAACGAGAAATGATCCACACGTTCGAATAACCGCTTCGCCTAAACCCGTAGAAGTTGCTGCCCCAATTTCATTGTCCACAAACAGACCTGCACCAATGATTGGACTGTCGCCTACTCGTCCATGCATTTTGTATGCAAGTCCACTTGTCGTACAGGCACCAGCCAGGTTGCCGTGTTTATCCATAGCGAGTAATCCTATAGTATCATGATTCTCAATGTTCACAATGGGTGTGTATTGGCTTTCCTTCAACCATTCTTTCCATGCGCGCTGCGCTTCCTCGCTGACGAAGCTGTCATGGGGAAATCCTTCGGCAATGGCAAATCGATATGCCCCTTCGCCAACAAGTTGCACGTGTGGTGTTTTCTCCATCACCCTGCGCGCTACGGAAGCAGGATGTTTGATATGCTCTAGAAACATAACACTACCGGCCATTCCGTTGCTGTCCATGATGCATGAGTCTAAGGTAGTATGTCCTTCTCGATCAGGTAATCCACCAAGTCCCACAGATAAATTTTTGAAGTTAGCTTCTGTGTCATTCACTCCTTTTTCTGCCATGTCGAGCGCAGTGCCACCTTCTTCCATGGTCTTCCATGCAGCGTTGTTAGCGCTGATTCCTGCGTCCCAGGTGGAAATTACAAGGCCATCCCTAAAAATAGGCAAGGCTTTTAGCGTTTTCTCTGATGAAGCTTCATTCGAGTTTTCATTGCAACTGTAGAGGCCAAGACCTAAAGCGGCACCACCTAATACACCTGTTTTAAGAAATTTTCTTCTATCGCTCGACATGTTGTTTTTTTATTTATTGAATGAATATGTGTGAAGTGAAAGCACCCGGTGCAAAATGGTTCGTGTCCATTCGATTACTTACTTTGTCATTTCCCTTTGGAGCGTCTCAACTGTATCAGCGGGTAAATTCTGTAAATCGAGATACATCAATCCGTCCAGCGCATTGTTGAATTTCGGATCACAATTGAAAGAAAATATTTTTGCATTTTGCTGCAAATACTTCTTCAAAAGCACGGGCATGGTGAATGATGAAGGTTCAATTTCTGAAATGATCCGATCCATTTTTTTGACGTCCGATTGAGAGGATTCCAGTAATGCCTCCAGATCCACATTTTTCACTTTAGGGCGAAAGGCATTGCGTGGCTCTACCAATTTTGCCAGCACATGATCGTAGTAGTGCCTTGTTATGAATTGTATAATGAGTTCTTTTGATACTTCCTGATACTGATTGCTTATCGAAACAGGTCCGATGATATATCTGAATTGAGAATTGGAAATGAGATAATAAAGTATGCCTTTCCAGAGCAGAAATAATGAAAGCCTGTGACGTTGATACTCTTTGACGATAAACGATCGACCTAGTTCCAGCGATTGATTGAGCATATCGTCCATTCCTTTATCCATTCGGAATAAAGATGAAATATAAAACCCTCGCCTGCCATACAATGCCATGATTTCTTGTCCGTTTCCTACCCGATATGCTCCCGCTATTTTTTTGGCTTCCCTGTCCCAAAGGATCAGGTGATTGTAATACAAGTCATATTCATCAAGATCAATGCTTTTGTTGGTGCCTTCTCCCACTTCGCGAAAAGTAACTTCTCGCAGTCTGCCAATTTCTCGCAGTATCGACGGTATGTATGAGCTGCTCACAACATAACAATCAAAGTTGTCGTAGCTCAAAGTTCTGAATTCAGAAATACCTTCTATTTCGTTTTCGATCAATGCCGTCTCAACCGGCGCTATGATTTCATTCGCTTTTTTTTGTATCCTGAATAGTTGGAAATAATCTCGTTTTACTTCAAATGAACTTCCAAGTGCATAGGTTTTTGCACGGATATATCGGCTGTATTGTTCGAGATTGGTGAACATATCAGTATCCTTAGGCATGATCGGTTTGCCGATTTTCATACGTATCACTTTCCCCTTTTTCTTCAGCATCTCGGAGGGCAATGCCAACGTGCGCAGATTGGAATTGATCAATCCCAACAAATGAAATATGCGTGAGTTTGTACCATCGAAGTAAACAGGAATCACCGGAACATTTGCGTTGCGCAAAATTTTCACCGCTGAATTAGCCCACTTGCGATCGGCTATGGTACGGAGATCTCCCTGAAAGGTTGACACTTCGCCGGCAGGAAACAATCCCAACGGATGACCTTGTTCCAAATGTTGCATCACGGCTTTCAATCCCGTCAGATTGGAGTAGGCTTCTTTGCGTGCTCCAAATGGATTCACGGAAACGAAATAGTCTTTTATGGGCTCTACGTTTTGCAAAAGAAAATTAGCCATCACTTTGATGTCCGGCCTCACCTGCGCGATGGCATACAACAATGTGAGACCATCCAGTGCGCCGAAAGGATGATTGGCAACAACGATGAATGCACCTTGTTTTGGAATGTTGGATAACATTTTTGGATCAAGTTCAATCACAAGATCCAGCTGCCTGTACAACTCTTCAATGCATGAAAGGCCTGGCGAATTGCAGACTTTCGCATATAGGTCATTCACCTTATCAATCTGTGCTACCCGCGTCAGCAAAGTCACGATCGGATTGTCTTTCGGCAATCGGGTGGCGGATGCAATGGCTTCTTCAGGTATAAGTTTTTTCAAGGGTTGACTAAGTTATTTGACCATTATAGGAATGGTCGCTTTTCCTTTTTCGCTTGATACGGTCAGGTGATAAACTCCAGCAGTCATATGTGAGGCATCGAAAAAATATTTTGACAAACCCGAACTAAAATGTCCGGAATAAATGTCTTGAACTTTACGTCCCAGCATGTCCATCAGGACAATGGTACCTGTTACTGGCCGAATGGAGTTGATCTCAATACACGTGATAGCACCTGCTGGATTCGGAAATACTTTTCCGAATGTTACTGCCTGTAATTCCGAGGAATAAGTTGGCTCGCCCAATACTTCAAATGACCAGAACGCAGCGGGTGCAGGCATTGGTCGTGTCAGAATTTTTCCTGAGGTGGATTCGCCTTCAACATAATATTGAATAGTGGTGCCCACTTGTTGAGCAGGAATCAGCGCAGTCCAGTTATTCGATCCTGAAGCGGACATTTCTGCAACTATAAAATCGGTTTGTATTGAAGTCTTCCAGTACAGTTTCGCGTTTGAGATTTCGCTGCGATGATTCATGTATGCCGAAACCGGATAAGGGTAAATGTCATCATATGTATCATCCAAAGGCTGATGTGAAATGAGAAGTGGATCTTCCACACCAATGGTATGGGTGATGCAATGAATGGCTCCACTTTGTGCGATGATATTACTTCCGTTGTTATCGCAGTCTATTCCAACAAGCGTGTAACCCGGGCAAATTTCTCCCCAGATCCTGTAGGCAATGGTGTCATATTGCTCGCGGTACGTTGGAAACAGAATGGTGTTATTCACAAAAACTGCATTGCTATATGTCCTGTAGGATCCGCCGTTATCGGGATACAGTCCGCTGGTACTGTTGGGCATTGGAATGCGAACAACGTTATATGGTGTTGCGAATTTGCTGTTGAAATTGCTGAGTACATATTCAATGTTTGCATTGATTTGTGGACCATCAGCAACACCCTGCGGATATTCTCCAACCAACAACGTTTCTTCGTTCACAAGTTTCATATGCATGTCGATATGGTGAATTCCATCGTACGGCAATGTTGGCATTTTTATATAGGTGTTGATACCCATGAAATCTTGCATGATGCCGTCAATTTCAGAAGTGCTGTGCGTTGGATAGAAAATATCGAACCCGCCAGTGCCGTCATTTTCATCCTGAATGAGTTCGGAGGCGAATGCAGTTCCGAATCCATCGCTCATGTAATTTCCTCCTGTATAGCGCAAATCGTAAGGTGACTCTGACGTTCCGTAGAGATCCAGTCCCAACAGATCCGCAAACAAGAGCGGAGATGTATCGTCATCCGGTCTGGGTCTGTTATACATCCAATCCACCATGAACAAAGAATCTACTTCGTTGCCATAGACAGGATTTGCCGCATAGTCTCTTATCCAGATGGTATTGAGCGGACCTTCGAGTAACGTCACATTATTCATATCTGTAAATGCCGGACCACCAGAATTGGCTGCCATCAGATAATTTTGTGTTTCAACAGGATCCTCCGTAAGGATGATCACTTGGGTTTCAAGTCTGCCGGCTGCAACAATCTGTTTCAGAATAACCGGAAAATCAGTCCATGCAATTGTCAGCGCTTGTACTTCCTCCCATTCTGCCATTGCACGCAAGTTTGAATGTTGAGGGGGTGTTGTGATTTCTTGCGACCACAACATTTCAATACTCATCAATAAAATGACAAATAGTAGATGCTTCAATTTAAGTTTAAAAATTTTCATTCGGGTGGTTTCTTCCTTAGATCGTAAAATGTAATGCCGAAGAATGAAGATCGATATTCGTCAAAACTTCATAATTCGTTCACAGCGTAAATATGCGAAGCGATTGATAAGAACGCATAAAAAAAATGGCACTGGGTGGTAATACAATTGTGTAATGGATTAGACTCTTGAAGGAATGTCATGCCGAACGGATGCCTGAGCCGATAAATCTTTGCGCTATCCAAGGCAAAGAAATTCTGCATTTCAGTATTGGATATCCAAATTGGTGGTTTGAAATGCCGGGCAAAAGATGCTGTCATTTAGCACGGTATCAGCCTCTGCAGTTGCAATCTGTTTTTGATATTTCAACCAGGAATCGCCGTAGAGTTTGCATTCAAAAGTGGTATCCACTGACGCGCCACTGAAAGTTTGCCAGCCATTGGAGCAACATGCGCAATCGAAATTTGCATTCGTGAAAGTAAACGAGAATTGGTCGAGTGCAGAAGCCGTATTTACATTGTGGACATGAACGTTGATAAAGGCTTCCGGATGCATATGAACGGAAATCGTTTGCAACTTATCTACTGAAAAACTTTGAACATCCAATGTCTTGTTCGAAGTTACATATTGATCCTTCTCACATACAAGCTTTAGTGCGGAGAAGTTTTCCCGAGGCCAATTCAAATAGTATGAACCGTTGGATGGAGTAGTTGTGCTTGCTGCTGTATTGAAATTGTTGTTGAACACACCGCCTTGCACGATCTGTTTTTTTATTGTCACCTGAACATCACCTAGAGCATGCGAATCGCGCGAATCGAATATGAAGCCCTGAAGTGCATAAGATGCATCTTCTTTTTTACATGTGGTAAAAACGATGATGGCAATCAAAACGAAGAAAACTTTTCTACTCATTTTTTTCTTGTGATCCGGTTATGGAAGCGCTTGTTGCAATGGATGATGAGCCTGACTTAAAATGTGCATACAACGCCAGGATTTTTCCCACGAAGTGGTATGGCTCCTTTGCGTGGCAGTAACCATGTTTTACGCATGGCATGCTATAATATTTTTCTTGTTGCTTCAACAGTAACGCTTCTGCAACGTTTCCATCCCAAATTGTATCTGCCATTCCCAATTCTTTCGCAAGATTTTGAGCATCGAGCACATGACCCTGACCAATATTATAACTTGCCAAGACAAACTTATTGCGTTCGGCTGGATCGGGCACTCTTTTTTTCCACATCGCCAGCAAATATTTGAGATATTTTGCACTGGCAGCAACACTGCAATCGGGAGGAGGCGCGACGTCGCATCCGAAGCGCACCGCTGTTTCTGGCATAAGTTGCATCAGGCCGAAAGCGCCGCTCCAGGATTGTGCAGATGGATTGAAACGCGATTCCTGAAATGCAATGGCGGCGAGCATACGCCAATCCCAATTCAAACTCGGAGCATGTATTTTGAAAAGTGAATCGTACGGCGAAATTGCTCCAGGACTCATTTTGGGCATCACATAATTAGTGGCGTAAGTAGAACTTGTTGTGCTACGGAAATACTTATTGTATGTAGCGAGTAGTTTTTCATTTGTTTTTTTGGAATTGAGCCAGGCATTGAGCGCTTCAAGCAATTGAGGCGAGGTCTTGCGTAAGGCCCAAGCGATATCCTGCTCTCCTGTTATTGGTACGGTCATATCG
>JAYTMF010000439.1:0-1740 GCA_043728755.1 Flavobacteriales bacterium | reverse complement strand
AAAAAGAACTGCCTGCGGGTCGTATCCTCGCTACTGAGGGGGAGGCGGGCTACCAAGCACAGACGCTGCCTCCAGGGTTGCATTTCAATAAATGGATATGGCAATACGAAATCACCTTGCAACCTCTGACCATCATTCCTTCGGGGCAAATCGGTCTAATCGTTGCAAAAGACGGTGCAGAACTGCCAAAAGGTCGTGTTTTGGCGCATTCTGTGCCTTCTGACTCTTTTCAAGACGCTGAAATGTTTTTGAAAAATGGCGGTCAAAAAGGTCGTCAAGCGGCACTCATTACGGCGGGTACGTATCGTATCAATACCTTTTTGTTTGAATTGGTGTTGACCGAAATGACTAAAATTGAAGAAAATAAAGTCGGTATCATCACAACTCTTGACGGCGACCCGCTTGATTCGGGGCAAATTGCAGGGCACGATGTCAAAGGTCACAATAACTTTCAAGATGCCGATGTCTTCTTGAAAAATGGTGGACGACGTGGTCTGCAACAACAAATTGTTTTGGCGGGTATGTACATTTTCAACCCATGGTTTGTTCAAGTTGAGCAAGTAGATATGGTGTTGATTCCAATTGGTACGGTGGGTGTTGTCAACTCTTATGTCGGACCCGATGGCACAGATGTCAGTGGTGTGGACTTCAAACACGGCAATATCGTCGCCAAAGGAAACAAAGGCGTATGGAACGAACCGCTCGGACCGGGCAAATATCCTTTGAATCCGTACATTATGAAAGTAGAGCTTGTGCCAACGACCAACTTGGTGTTGAACTGGGCAACTGCCCGCAACGAAAGCCATAACCTCGATAGGCATTTGTCAACAATAACGGTGCGTTCTCGTGACGGTTTTCCATTCAATTTGGACGTTTCGCAGATTATTCACATTCCAAGTTATGATGCACCAAAAGTGATTGCGCGATTCGGAACGATGCTCAACTTGGTCAGCCAAGTATTAGAGCCGACGATTGGTAACTATTTCCGTAACTCGGCGCAAACGGCAGATGTGATTTCGTTTTTAACGCAACGTAAAGAACGTCAAGACAGTGCCAAAAAGCATATCAGCGATGTGTTGGAACAATACAACGTCAACGGCGTGGATACGCTTATCGGCGACATCGTACCACCCGAATCGTTGATGAAAACATTGACCGACCGTAAGATTGCGGAGGAGCAAAAATCAACTTTTGAGACCCAACAAAAGGCGCAAGAACAGCGTCAAGGCATGGAAAAAGAAACGGCTTTGGCGGATATGCAAAAGGAATTGATGACGGCACAACAGTCGGTCATTATTTCGGAACGGACAGCCGATGCGATGGTCAAAAAGACGCAAGGCGAGGCAACAAACGTGCGCGTTCGGATGGAAGCTGATCCTTTGGCACTGAAAGTGAAAGCGACTGCCGAAGCCGAAGCAACGCGGGTGCGCGCTCAAGCCGAAGCGGACGCCGTGAAAATGCGGGCGTCGGCGGAAGCTGAACGGATTGAGTTGACGGGTCGGGCAGAAGCGGCAAAAATCCTCGAAATTGGTAAATCTACCGCAGAAGCGTATCGTTTGGCGGTCGAATCAATGGGCGGAGAAGCGTTTGTTCAGTTGAAAATTACGGAAGAAATTGGCAAAGGACACATCAAAATCATTCCCGACATCTTGATTAGCGGCGGAAATGGCTCAAGTACTGAGGGGGGCAGCGTGGCTGGTTTGATGGGTTTGAAAATGATGGAAATGATGAATGCTAATA
>JAYTMF010000438.1:0-3191 GCA_043728755.1 Flavobacteriales bacterium | reverse complement strand
GGAAAAAAATACAAAAACGCAAAATGGCTAAAGTCGAAAAGAAAAAGAAAAAGAATGTGGTAGTTGAATCAGTGGGGCAGGCTCACGTTCAATCTACATTCAACAACATCATCATCAGTCTTACCAATAATTCCGGTCAGGTGATCTCCTGGTCTTCTGCTGGAAAGATGGGTTTCAGAGGCTCTAAGAAGAACACTCCGTATGCCGCACAGTTGGCTGCAGAGCAGTGCGCCAAGGAGGCAATGGACATGGGACTTCGCAAAGTGAAGGTGTTTGTAAAGGGCCCTGGTGCAGGTCGCGAATCAGCGATCCGTACGCTCCACAATACCGGCATAGAAGTGCTTGAGATAATGGATATCACTCCATTGCCACACAACGGTTGCCGTCCACCCAAGAAAAGAAGAATATAATTCAATTATCAGAATCAATTAGAAATGGCCAGATATACAGGACCCAAATCAAAGATTGCAAGGAAGTTCCGCGAACCGATTTTCGGACCGGACAAAAACCTCGAGAAGCGTAACTACGGACCAGGTCAACACGGTCCAACGAAGCGTCGTGGAAAGCAATCTGAATATTCAGTGCAGCTCACAGAGAAGCAGAAAGCGAAGTATACCTATGGTATTCTCGAGCGTCAATTCGAAAACCTTTACAAAAAGGCGACTGCGAAGAAAGGTGTAACAGGTGAAATCCTGCTCGCACTTTGCGAAGCTCGTCTCGACAACACATGCTACCGTCTCGGTCTTGCTAACAGCAGAATGGGCGCTCGTCAGTTGGTTGGTCACAGTCACGTTACCGTAAATGGTCAAGTGGTGAACATCCCATCTTACCAGCTTCGTCCAGGCGACAAGGTTGCCGTACGTGAGCGTTCGAAGTCACTTCCAACAATCACTTTGGCACTTGCTAACCGCAGGAAATATGATTGGCTGGATTGGAACGACGGCGACAAGCAGGGTGTATTCCTGAATTTCCCGGAGCGAGTGCAGATCCCTGAGAATATCAAGGAGCAGCTCATCGTCGAATTGTATTCTAAGTAATCGTTTTTAACTCAATAAATACCATCATAATAATCCAATGGCTATACTCGATTTCGTAAAACCGGATAAGGTCGTAATGCTTGACAGCAACGATTTCTCAGGATCTTTTGAATTCCGTCCTCTTGAACCGGGCTTTGGAATCACTATTGGCAACGCCCTGCGCAGAATTTTACTTTCTTCGCTCGAAGGTTTTGCTATCACTTCAATCAAAGTTGAAGGTGTGGACCATGAATTTTCAACTCTCAAAGGTGTTGTAGAAGATGTAACTGAAATCATTCTGAACCTTAAGCAAGTTCGTTTGAAGCGTCAGATTGAAAATACTGACTACGAGAAAGTAACTATCAATATCACCGGCCAGGAGCAATTCAAGGCAGGCGATATCAGCAACTTCACCACTGCATTCCAGGTATTGAACCCGGATCTGGTGATCTGCAATATGGATCCTAAAGTGAAACTTCAGATGACCATCACCATTGGTAAAGGTCGCGGATACCGTCCGGCTGAGGAGAACAAAACGACAAGTGCTTCTATCGGAACTATTCCAATCGATAGCATTTTCACACCTATCCGCAATGTGAAATACAGCGTAGAAAACTTCCGTGTTGAACAGAAGACTGACTATGAGAAATTGTTGGTGGAAATTCAGGGCGATGGCAGCATCACACCAAAGAATGCACTTCAGGAAGCGGCGAAAATTTTGATTCACCACTTTATGTTGTTCAGTGATGAGCGTATCACACTTGAGCAAGAAGCGAAGAAAGAAACGGAAGAATTTGACGAGAGCTCAATGCACATGCGTCAACTCCTGAAGACCAAACTAGTTGACATGGATCTTTCTGTTCGCGCATTGAACTGCTTGAAAGCTGCCGATATTGAAACATTGGGCGACCTGGTTTCATTCAACAAAAATGACCTTTTGAAATTCCGTAACTTCGGTAAGAAGTCACTTACGGAATTGGAAGAGTTGGTTGAAGGCAAAGGATTACAGTTCGGTATGAACGTTAGTAAATACAAACTGGATAGAGATTAATTCATTTGTTGATTTGGAGATTGCGGAATTTATTGATTGAATCCCGCAGTTAATGGAAAAGCAAAGTATTGGAAATTAGTAGAGAACAAGAAATAGATTGAAATATTGAAGGTGTGCTGATGCATAAATCACCAAATCACCCCATCAATAAATCGCCAAATAAATATGAGACACGGAAAGAAAGTAAATCACCTGAGCAGAAGGTCTGAACACCGAGCAGCATTGCTTATGAATATGGCCTGCTCACTGATCGAGCACAAGCGTATCAACACGACACTCGCAAAGGCGAAAGCGTTGCGCGTATATGTGGAGCCGCTTATCACCAGAAGCAAAAATGATAGCACGCACAACCGCAGAACGGTTTTCAGCTATCTCAGAAGCAAAGAAGCTATAACAGAATTGTTTGGCGAAGTTTCTAAGAAGATTGGAGATCGTCCAGGTGGTTACACGCGTATTATTCGTATCGGAAATCGTCCGGGTGACAATTCTGAAATGGCGATGATTGAGCTCGTAGACTTCAACGAGATTTATGGAACAGAGACTTCTAAGAACGCCGGTACCGCTAAGAAGCGTACGCGTCGTACGCCGAAGAAGAAAGAAGAAGGTGCAGAAGGCGAAGTTGAAACTGCTGATGGTGCAGAAGCTCCAAAGGCAAAAGCTCCACGCAAGAAGGCAGCTCCAAAAGCTGCTGACGAAGAGAAGCCAAAGGCTACGCGCAAGAAAAAGTCTGACGACGAGAAGTAAAATTCTCAACCTGATATTTTAAAAGGCTGTCCACGTGGATGGCCTTTTTTGTTGAGCAAAAAATAGTATTTAAGGGTACTTGAATTGGCTTGCCCTCCTATAGATCGGACAATTTCGCGTTGAGGCTAAATTAATTCAAATTGTGTGACTTCATTTGCAACGCAAGATGCGACCGATGGCGACGTGTTTACGAGCGGCCTGACGTTGTAAACGGAGGAAGTCATTTCTGCGCTTTTTCTTTTTAATTGGCTTCGCTTCGCGCGATTTTCTTTTGTAATACCGAATGGACAATTGTAATAGTCCAATCTTTGCTTCGCCAGATTGCACTAAACACTTGTATCCATCGGCATTTACCATTGTATGATTTCTCAAACAGGGGC
>JAYTMF010000437.1:0-4043 GCA_043728755.1 Flavobacteriales bacterium | reverse complement strand
ATGGTGTGATTTTGTTTTTGCGAAAGACTATGCGCTGATGCCGTTGTCGAAACTCGCGACATACATAGACACACATCACCACTTACTACCCCTTCACCTTTTCCAAAGATTTTATTTCCCTCAATCTCGAATTGAGTACGAGTGAAAGTATGATGACGAGCATGCCTGCAAAAGCAAGTAGTCCGAACGTCTCATCAAATGCGAAATAACCGATCGCTACGGCGAAGATAGCGCCTGTATAATTCCAGGGAGTAATGGCTGCAGCGTTGGCAGTCATGAGAGCGCGTGTGCTGTAGTATTGTGCGAATTGCGTGCTGATGCCCATGCCTGCGAGCAGTAACCAATCCCAACCGTGTGGCAATACAAAATCATAAAGACACCAGATTCCTGTTACAGGAATACTGATGAATGTGAGATGAATCACGATAGTGTAAGCGTGATCCGTTGCGCGACACTTGATGATTGAATTATAAGCGAACCCGGCGATGATGGCAGCTGTTACTCCCACAGCCAACCAACCATAGCTGAATCTATCATCCACGCCTTTGATCATCATCACACCGATGAAAGCCATTGCGAAATACAACCACTGAATGCGACGCACAGGTTGATTGTTCATCAGCGAAGCGAAGAATACGGTGAAGATCGGTGAGAGATATTGCAGCGATGTGGCACTTGCCAATGGCATATTTTTCAATGTCATAAAAAAAAGCAGTAGCGCCAAAAGTCCGGACACACCGCGCAGTACAAGCCATGTTGTATTGTTTCCAAGTATGGGCAATTTCAATTTCAGAACATACCAAAACGAAACGAAAAAGACAACTATCGAGCGAAAGAAAACAAGTTCATGCGAAGGAATATGAGGCAATGCTTTCGCAAGCGCGTTCATCACAGCGAAGAATACTACCGCTATGAGCATGTACATTACGCCTTTGGAATCCTTATCAATACTCATTGCTGTGGCAAGTATAGATGGAATGCGGGGATAGTTATTGGTTATTGGTTATTGGGTTATTGGTTATTGCGCGGAGTCGCCGCTCAAAAACATCCAATGGTATTTCGCGCTGAATGTGCGAGCTGGTTATTGGGTTATTGGGTTATTGGTTAGAGGTCATCAAATCCATTCCTTGTGTTGGTTATGCCGGTGAATACAAAATATTTTTGATGCGAAGAAAGTGAAAGCATATCTATCTCGTTCTGATAACATCAAGCACCGACCTAAGAATAAATGCAGGGAAACTCAGATGAGCGCCATCCAAAAAGTGATATTTCATACTGGTATAATTTGACCTGATGCTGCACAACGATCAAAATGTTGCTGCCATGAAATCATTTTTGTCATGGGCGCAAGAAAATGAATCAGGAAATAGAAAGCAATATGTAATTCACCGAACGCTGCGGCCAGCCTGCTTCACGCTATAACCCAATAACCAATAACCAATACTAACTACAGCGTATCGAACAAAAAAGAGGCAGTCTATAATAGACAGCCTCTAAGTTGTGTAATGAAACCAAATGGACTACTCAACAGGTTGAATCATCCAGGTTTCGATTTCAGAAGGTGATTTTACCGTCATTGGATCATTGGCATACACTTCATACCCTGACCAACGAGGCTTGTAATTTTTCATCAGCGCATTCATGTACATTCCCCATTCAGCACCGAGGCCTTCGTAAGGACCGTGGTAAACATGCTTAGCAGATTTTCCTGCAGGAATCATTCCACTGGTAAGACCCTTTGGAGCTTTCATTTCAGCAGTCACAGGAATGGCAATTTCCAGATCCATTGTATGAGCATCTTCATTGTAATTGTGTGCAATAGACATTGGGGCACCTGCAGCTTTATCCATGCCACCAATGAATTTTGTGATTTCACCATAAGCCTGACCCATCATAGTCGAATCGATCTCATCTTCATGAACGCCTTTGTGCATCTTGCCGACATACCACTGCGCAGGCATATCCACAATTTCAAATTCAACAACAGGTTCCTTTGGTTTCGCTTCAGCAATTTTCTGAATCGCGTTCAAACCCGATATATAATCCTTCTCAAGACTGGCCGTACCACCCATCAACATCACCATACCACGCGCCATGAACGGCAGATCACCACCGTCCATCGTCCACGTCACGTTGGAACTATCAGGACCGGCAGGTGCCAATTTGAATTCAGCAAAGCTCGAACCCCAATCAGCAAAAACCAATTCAGATTTCACGTACTCATCCGCGCGCACCTCTTTGATGGTTTGAGATCCTGATCCTACATTTTTATCCTTGCTACTCCATTCCATTTTATGACCAACCGTTCCAGCTTCACCGGTTACAGTAGGAGTCATTTTTGGATCCAGTTTCGCCCATGGGCTCCACTCAGGCCATTGATTGTAATCAGCCACTATTCCGTAAATGGTAGAGGCTGACGCTTTCATTTTTTGTGACTTAGACATTGACATGGTTTTTGGACCCATCATGCACATTACAAGATAAACTACCAGTAGTATCACTACGGTGTAAAGTAAGAATTTTAATATTTTCATAAAATAGAGTTTTGGGGTTATAGGGTGCAATTTAAATAAAATTATTCAGTGACATTTCCTATAAGCGAATTTAAAGGTGAATAATTGAAAAACAGAATTCAGAAGCCCTAGCGATTGCAACAGTCAAAACCAGAATAATCCAGACCACTTTTCCCACGGGTATACGGATTTCGGAATTCCAGTCCTATAAGTTCAAACTGAAAAATGCAGACATTCAATCCGCGCAAGTATGCTTGTCACCGAAAAATACTACAGCATCGCAATAAGATCTGTATAGAGAAGAGACAATTTTCCTTCTGCTTCTTTGGCGGTTTCTATGATGTCTTCCACGCTTATTTTACTGAGATTATCAGGATCGCATACGTCAGTGATTACAGAAATACAGCAACATGGAAGATTCATGTGATTGCATGCAATCACTTCCGGCACGGTACTCATCCCGACGGCATCCGCACCCAGGATTCTGAGCATACGGTATTCCGCTCTCGTTTCGAGATTCGGGCCTTGTACAGCAGCATAGACACCTTCGCGCAACACGAGCTTCTTTGCGGCAGCGATCGTTCGGAGTTTGTCGTTCAATAATTTTGCATAAGGCTGTGACATGTCAGGAAAGCGCGACCCAAGTTCATCCATGTTTTCACCTCGCAACGGACCATCGGGTTGCATATTGATGTGATCGTCAATCATCATTAAATCACCTTTTCGAAAGTCCAAGTTTACAGCACCTGCTGCATTGGACAACAATACATATTTCACACCGAGCATTTTCATCACGCGAAGAGGCATCACAATTTCATCCATGCTGTGACCTTCGTAATAGTGGAATCGACCTTGACAAGCAAGCACTTTTTTACCTGCCAGTGTTCCATAAATCAATTTTCCAAAGTGAAACTCAACGGTCGCAATGGGGAAATTCGGTATGACGTTATAACTGAATTGTTTTTCAATTTGAATCAGGTTAGCCATATTTCCGAGGCCGGTTCCGAGCACAATACCTATTTCCGGATTTACAACTCCCTTTGCACTTAGCCACTCAACAGTTTCTTCTAATAATTCGTACATGTTATTCAATATTATATTTCATCATACTTCAGGACAAAAAAGAACCCCTGAATTTCAGAGGCTCTCATCTGAATACTCAATTCAACATTATCTGGTAATTACCAACTGTCTGGATTGCTCAAAATTCCCAACGCGCAGACGATAAAGATATATGCCCGGGGGTAATTCGCCGACATCGAATGTTTCTTTATGCTTTCCCTGACCGCGATGCGCGCCACTCAGCACTTGCTTGATCCATCGACCCTGAATGTCATGAATAGCAAGGTCTACATTATTGGATTGATTTAAACTATAACCGATGGTGAAACGATCTGAAGTCGGATTGGGATAGCTTGGAAAAAGTTGATTCACGGGGTAAACGATGCGATCATTTTTATCGGGAACAGCAAGTGAAATATTTTCGTCACCCGGGAGGTATAATACGAATTGCAAATAGCAGAGATACAT
>JAYTMF010000436.1:0-8424 GCA_043728755.1 Flavobacteriales bacterium | reverse complement strand
AAAAGATCCAAAGAAATTATACATCGCCGGTGTTCCTTTGCTCACGAGTGATGACAGAGGGAAATCATGGCGCGGCATCAATCCTGACAATGTGCATGTCGATCATCACGTATTATGGATTGATCCTGTGAAGAATAATCACATCATCAACGGAAGCGATGGCGGAGTACAGATCAGCTATGATGATGGCAAGACTTTCATCAATTGCAACACGCCGGCTGTGGGACAATTTTACACGGTGCAAATTGATAATGCCACGCCTTACAATGTGTATGGAGGATTGCAGGACAACGGCGTTTGGGTGGGGTCTTCTGACACTGAACCTAGTCGCGATTGGTTGATCTCAGGGCACAATCCGTTCACCGAACTCATCAGTGGCGACGGTATGCAAGTGATGGTGGACACCCGCGACAATGAAACAATTTACACAGGTTATCAATTCGGTAATTATTCTAGGGTGAAGAAAGATCACAGCGATGACATGGATTTCCAGATCAGTCACAAGTTGGGAGAAAAACCGTTGCGATGGAATTGGCAAACACCCATTCTCCTTTCAATACATAACCAAGATATTTTCTATATCTGTTCCAACAAAGTGCATCGCTCATTAGATCGTGGTGAAAATTTTGAAACCTTGAGCGAAGATTTAACCGTCGGCGGTATTGCCGGCAATGTGCCATACGGAACATTGACTAGCATTGCAGAGTCGTCACTTCAATTTGGGTTACTCGCAGTTGGAAGCGATGATGGACTTGTACATATTTCAGTGGACAATGGCTATAATTGGAAAAATGCCAGCAATGGTCTGCCTTCTCAATTGTGGATCAGTAGAGTGATTTTTTCCACGAAAGTGAAAAATAGAATTTACGTTACATGCAACGGCTATCGAACAGATCATTTCACACCATACATTTTCATGAGCGAAAACCTTGGTGCGACATGGAAAAACATTGGCGCTTCATTGCCGATGGAGTCGGTGAATGTGTTGAGGGAAGATCCTGTTGATGATCAAATCTTATATGTGGGCACTGACAATGGTCTTTACATTTCATTTGATCGAGGAAGCGCGTGGTCCGTTTTTTCTACACAACTTCCTGCTGTGGCCGTGCATGATCTGGTGATACAAGAACGTGAAAAGGATCTCGTCATTGGAACACACGGCCGCAGCATTTGGATTGCTGACTTGGAGGAAATTCAGCAACTCAATAAAGTAAAAGATTCGCTTGTCTATTTGTTTGATCTGGAAAATGTGAAGCGCCAGGGTGAATGGGGAGGCAATTGGAGTAAGTGGCTGGAACCAATGATTCCGCGCTACAGCATTCCCTTTTATTCCTCCGTTTCGAATGCTGACATGAAACTTGAATGTTGGCTTGGCGATAGTTTATTGGTTTATTCTGCGAAACAGCAAAATGTTGTCGCAGGTCTCAATTATTTCAATTATGATTTTAGTATTGATGAATCCGTTGCGAATGATCTTGCTGATGCATTGAATGCCACACGCGATTTATCAAAGGAGAAGAAGTTGATGATCCGCAAAGCCGATAATGGCCATTACTATTTGCCGAAAGCGACATACACTATTGCGTTACATTCTGGGGAAATGGTCCAACGAAAAACATTTTCTATTAAGTAGGGTCGGTTGAGTTGCTGTTCTGTCTAAGGATTTGTTGATTCACCGATGCAGTGTGTTATACCAATGTGATTTATAAAACAGGCCAATGTTTGAGAAATCATACAGTGGTAAATGCCGATGGATACAAGTGTTTAGTTCAATATGGCGAAGCAAAGATTGGACTATTACACTTGTCCAATCGGTATTATATACCGTTATTTTATCTAAAACATTTTTAAGCAACAAGAAGGTATCATTAGTTTTGCAGCATGTATTATGAGGCTTCCATTTCTGGCGTGTTCAGAATTCTGTTTTGGATTTTTGCCATTGCCTTCTTGATCCGGCTCATTGCGAACCTCGCTTTACCACATATCATCAAGAAAGTGGAAAGCCGTATGCGCGATAACGCACGTAAGCATCAGGAAGGTCAGCGCCCACGAAGAGCGGATGGTGAAGTGACCATCGAGAAGGACGCATCTTCCGGCAAGTCAGCATCTGGAGGTGATTTCGTGGATTATGTTGAAATAAAGGACTAGTTTCTCGCTGAAAGAGGCAGTTGCCATAACTTCCCCGCTTCAAATCCATCGATTATTATTTTATGATGAAATCTATTCTCATGAAAGCGTTGCCACATGCTGTGGCAGTTGTTGTTTTCCTTGTTATTGCGTCAACATTTTTTTCGTTGTTGGGAGATGAATACTCTTTGAAACAACACGACATTTAGAACGTGATGGGTATGTCGAAAGAGTTAACAGACTACCGCTACCTCACAGGCGAGGAAGGACTATGGAGCAACAACATGTTTGGAGGAATGCCCGGGTATCAAACCAGTATGGGTTATCCATCCAATTTGATGAAGCCTATCGATCATGCTCTCAAGTTATTTACTTCTCCAACTGTGGGTGCGCTTTATATGCTCATGTTTGGATTCTACATTCTTATGCTTTGTCTGCGTGTGAATCCATGGTTGGGAATTGTAGCAGCGGTTTCATTCGGACTCTCATCCTTCAATATCATTTATCTTGGAGCCGGCCACACTTCCAAAGTGAACGCTATCGGCTATATGGCTCCGGCTTTAGGTGCGCTGATCTTAACGTATCGCGGAAGGGTGTTGCTGGGTAGTGCATTGTTTGCATTATTTCTCGGACTGCATTTAGTGTCAAATCACTTACAGATGACTTACTATCTCATCTTTTTACTTGGTGCAGTTGGTCTTACGGAAATCATTCGACTGATCGTTCAGAAACAAGTCAAAGTGGCCTTGCTTGCCACTGGTGCCTTGGTGTTGGCTTCCGCTCTCGGTTTGATGCCGAACATGGCCAACATGCTCACAACATACGAGTATAGCAAATTCACTACACGCGGCGCAACAGAGCTCACCATGGTTGCGCCCGGAAGGTCCGATGATCAGGCACCTACAAACGGATTGCGCTCGGACTACATCCTCGAATACAACATGGCGCCCGGCGAATTGTGGGCGATATTGATTCCGAATGCGAAGGGAGGATCTTCATCTGTTTCGATTACAGAGAATAAGGAGGCAATGCAAAAGGCAACGCGACAGTCGCGAGAGAACCTCGGCATGTTTCCGCAATATTGGGGTGAACAAGGAAGTTCAGCCGGTGCATTTTATTTTGGTGCGGCCATGCTGTTTCTTTTTGTGCTTGCACTGATGTTTAGCAAGGACTGGCTGCGCTGGCCTTTTCTTGTCTTGTCATTCCTGGTGATTTTTCTTTCAATGAAAGAAATGAATGGACTCAATCAGTTCTTTATCGAGAAAGTCCCGATGTACAATAAGTTCCGTGATTCAAAGATGATTCACATTCTCATGCAGATAATGGTTCCTGCTTTTGGAATCATGTTTATAGATTCTTTGCTGAAGAATGGTGTTGCAACTTCTATGAGAAAGTGGCTTTGGGGTGGAGCCGGAGTGCTGGTATTCATCCTGGTTTTGGTCATTGCAAAACCGACGGTAACAGGCCCGTTGATGTCGGAGTATGATGTTGCCACCATTGATAATTTACTTACCCAATACAAAGCAGAACCGAATTCAGTGAAAGCGATCAATGAATTGGAAACTTCATTGTTAAGTGTACGGGAATACATCTTTGAAAAAGACGCCAAGCGAAGTTTGATGATCATGCTCATCGCCGCAGGATTGGTTGTCGCCATCTCATTCAATAAATTGAAGTGGTACTTTTTTGCGGGAGCAATGATGGTAATGGTTACAGTAGACATGTGGTCAATTTCTTCACGTTATATGAATGAAGAGAAGAGAAAGAATCCACGAACAGAGAGAATGGAGTACAAGTATTATTCTAAATCAGAAGACCGAGTACTCCCATTTACACCTGATAAATGCGACGATTACATTCTCCAGAAGGAGAAGGTTTCCGTTCCCGATTTTGAGGCCAAAGTTGCTGAACTACAACAGAAAATTGAAGAGAGTCCGGTATTCGTAGGAGTGAAAGACAAGAGTAAATTGAAATTTTCAGCAGAATATGGAGTACTGCAATTGAACACGGATTATCGAGTATTGCTTGCAAATGGAAGTACATTTTCCGAAGCCAACGTGCCTTATTTTCACAAGAGCATTGGTGGTTATCATGCGGCTAAATTGAAGCGGTATCAAGAACTCATCGATTTCTATTTGCTAAACGAAATTGGAGCAATCACCGATGCGTTTGGCACAGGTAGCATCGAATCTGTTGATTCAGCACTTGCAACTTGCAATGCATTGAATATGCTCAACACGAAGTATGTGAAGTACAGTGCCGATGCACCACCAATAGAGAATGGTTCGCGTGCATTGGGGAATTCCTGGTTTGTAGAGCGTATAAAATTGGTTCCAACTGCCGATGATGAAATGACTTCGATCGCCACCATCAATCCAGCTGTTGAAGCAGTTGTTCATCAGGAATTTTCAAGTGTTGCAAAGGAACCTACACAAGTAGATTCCAGCGCCACCATCCAGTTGATAGAATATGCCTCCAAGGCACTTACATATGCATCGCATTCTTCTGCAGAAGCTCCCGCAATTTTCAGTGAGATTTATTATCCTGCTGGATGGGTGTGTCGCATTGATGGAAATGAAATCCCAACGTTTAGAGCAAACTATGTACTTCGTGGAGCAATGATTCCTGCAGGTGATCATACTGTAGTTTGGTCATTCGAGCCAACATCATACAGCAAGGGTATACTGATTAACTGGGTCGGTTCTTTCTCATTGATATTCTTTGTTCTTTGTGTTTTAGGCTTCTCGGCAAAGCGTGAATTTTCCAAGGAGGAAAGCAAAGTAGCATAACATGCTCACACAGATTGCAGCACCGGCTTTCTATTTGATATTATTCTCCGCCATCGTTTATCGTTGGCGGTTTTTTCATTTGCCTTCCATACCGAGAGGTTGGATGCTCGGTGCATTTTGGTTGAAGATCGTGGCGGGGTTTGTTTTCTGGTTGGTGTACACATACTACTATACAGATCCTTCTGCAAGTGATGCGCTGCGGTATTTTGATGATGCCATGACCATCAAAAATCAGTGGTCGTCAAACAGAGATGTGTTCTGGTCTTTCATGTTGGGTCGCGATATGGATCATCCCGAGTATGTCAAAGTTTATAATCAACTGATTGCATGGACGAGTGGTTATAGGTATGGACTTAGCAACGATTGTTCAACCATTATTCGAATCAATGTGCTGTTTTCATTTATTTCGTTTGCGAACTTTCATGTGCATGCGATCATGATGTCATTTCTTTCATTCATTGGATTCACCGCTATGTTTCGTGCATTCCATGCAGTCCTTTTAAGTCGTGAAAAATGGTTATTTGTTGCCTGTTTTTTATTGCCCTCTGTGGTCTTCTGGAGTTCGTCTGTTTTGAAAGAGGCACCTTTGTTTCTGGCGTTTGGATTGATGCTTTGCAGCGTTTTTTCTATTTGGAATGATCACAGGAATTATTTGCGGTATTTCATTTTCACGATTTGTTTTGTATTTCTGATTTATGTGAAGGTGTATGTCATCATCTCTGTGATTCCGGCTTTGTTGTCATTGATTGTGTTGAAGGTGAGCGGTACGAGATGGATAATTGTGAAATTCGCAGTTGTTCATTTGCTGTGTTTTGTAGCCGCTCAGAATGCACATTATTTTTTTCGGGGGGGTGATTTTTTGTACGTTCTACACAAAAAGCAAGTCGATTTTTACAATGTCGCCATTTTGAGAGATGCTGGAAGCGCAGTTGAAATACCTGCCGTTACTTCCGTTTCGCAATTTGTAGTGCATTACCCGGAGGCATTTTTTCTCACTTATTTCAGGCCGCATATTTTTGAAGCACATTCACTGACTGCCATGCTGTTTGCATCAGAATATTTTCTTTATCTGATCCTCTTTGTTATAGCCATTGTTTTTTTTCGCAAGCCTCCTAAAAATCAATGGCCATTGCTATTGACGATTTTCTCTTACCTCATCATTCTTGCTGCTATTCTGGGAAATACTGTTCCTATACTTGGGGCAATGGTGCGCTACAAAGTGGTGGGTCTGCCAACACTGTTGATCTTGTGTGTTGCCGTTATTCATTGGGAAAGAGTCAATCGATTATTTCGTCGTTTTAAGCCTGTGGCATCATAACAATAATTTACGTTCAAGTCCTTTATGAGTGCGTCCGCATTTCGCGTCGCAGTCTCCTAATAGCTGTCAAATGTGCGAGTATGACCACAGGTACTAGAAAAGCCGGAAGCCATATAAACGGAAAGTGCATCATGGCATAATTGGGTTGACTAAAATCCCACAACTGTACAGGTGAAGGAAAGGCGCCAATTCCGCGAATGATGACCATCAAAACAGAAATCAGTCCCAAGACATTCCAAATCAGCATGACTTTTTTTGATATTTTTTTAAAGTTGAAATAGAGTAAAGCCATCACTGGAGCTGTTATACCGAAGATGATGTCATAATTATAACCTTCAAAAGTCATGCTCCACGGCAGCTGCTTCTGCGTTGCCAGCCAAAACAGACATAGTTCAACAGGCAGTCTAACAACGTGTATCCATGTGAAAACGGAAAGCGAAATACCATCTATCCAGCGCTGTCCGCTTTTGAAAATGAATAGTGATGTGAGCACTACAATGGATGTGATCAGCGGAAATAACATGTGTGGTGGCATAGCATTCCGGTCCATATACCATTTATTGAGAGAAAGTGTACTTTGAAAAATGAGCCAGAGCAATACGACCAAAGCAATGGCATTGCTTCTGCGCTGTATTTTTTTTTCTTTGGAGAAGAGGCCCGCCATTGCTACAAATACAAAGGCCATAAGCGTTGTCAGAATAAATACAAGATGGATGTGTTGAGGTAAATCAAGCATGATGACAATTTCTGCAAATGAACGCTTTTGTTGTTGTATGTCATTCCTTTTTGACAAAAGGTTGTCATAGTTTTACAGGCTTCTATGTCAAGCGTAATTTCATCTTCACATACAGCACTAAGTGACACTGATCCAATGTCCATTGGTACGTTAGTTATTGATACTATTATTTATGAAAGTTTTGTTGAAATTGATCCGCTGCTTTGGGGCAGTGTAGTAGAAAGTAGCAATAGGTTTCTTTGTCTGGACTACTTAGCAGCGCTGGAGGAATCGCATGACATAGGACTTGAGTTGCGGTATGTTCTTTTTATGTGCGGAGAAGAACCTATTGGCGCAGCTGCTTTTCAGATCACACACTTTACGACTTCCGGGGATGCATACTCTAACCCGTTATTAAAGGGTATCAACAGCATAGCTAAATTTTTTCGCAGTAGACACATCCACAATATTTTAATTTGCGGCAATGCGATAGCAACAGGAGAGCACGGTTTCACCTTTAAAAAGGGAATAGGTGATAAACGAATAAGCCTCCTCATCGTAGGCGCAATGAATCAGATTGCAAAAGTGGAGAAACGAAGGGGAAGGAAAATCTGCGCAATGGTAGCAAAGGATTTCTATCCGAACTCCGATGGGGTTGTCGATGAAATGTCGAAGATGCGCTTCAAGAAGTTTCAGGTGGATCACAACATGGTGATGCCTTTGTTGCCGGAATGGAAAACTTTTGAGGATTACCTCGAAGCGATGAATACGAAATTTCGTACGAAGGCAAAGTCCGCATTGAAGCGATCTTCAGAGTTGAAAGTTCAGGAGTGGACTCCTGAATCATTGATGGGCATTTTGCCTCAACTCGAATTGCTTTATGACAATGTCTATCAAAAGGCCGATTTCCGATTGGGAAAATTGAATGTGAATACTCTTCCACTATTGATTCGTCATCTTGCTACAAACTTTACTCTAAAAACATATTCTCTGAATGACGAGATCATCGGATTTATGACTGCGATGCGATGCGGAGAAGTGTTGGAAGCCCACATCATAGGATTGAACTATGATTCAAATAGAAATTATGCTGTTTATCAACGTATGTTGTACGACTATGTCGAATTGGGCATTCAATCAGAATGCAAGCGCATTGTCTTTGGAAGAACTGCCGCCGAAATTAAATCCAGTATCGGGGCATTACCTGTTGATCTCACTTGTGGTTTTTTGCATCAGCGATGGATATCCAATGCATTGCTTTCACTTCTACTTCAATATGTCAAGCCATCGGAATATCCACATCGCGATCCCTACAAGGCTCATGTGACAAAGAAGATAAATTGCCAACCTTTAGAACCATCATGAAGAAGGAATATTCCAATGGCGAAGTAACCATCATCTGGCAACCCGAAAAACGCATTCATTCCGGTAGTTGTGCACGCGGAATTCCTGCTGTTTTCAAACTACGCGAAAAA
>JAYTMF010000435.1:0-1832 GCA_043728755.1 Flavobacteriales bacterium | reverse complement strand
TTTTCGCGTTGATCATTGATTGGCTGACGATAGTTATACGTGCTCTCAAGGTTTTTGAGGGCTTCACACAATTTCAACAGATCTGTTTTGATGGAAATGAATGTCGGATCATCAAGCTTAGCTGTAAGATTGACAATACTCTCTGCCGAATATTTCTGCTCACCAAGGCGCGTGCGCAATTCTTCATTTTCCTTTGCGGCATCTGCAGCAAGGTGCAGCGACTCAATCCAACCACCGATTAACACATAGCTTCCAATATTCGGTCTTTGATTGCTCCTCAAATAGCGATCCGCCAACCGAAAGAATTCAGTGTTCAACCCAAGAATAGAGTCCCGGTTGTTCAGATTGCTACTCAACTTTGAAACAACACGTTTATCAATATTTCCGAGAATATGCAAATCCGAAGAAATATTCGCCAAGGCATCGAAATAGTCGTTGTTGATCTGACCAAGATTATAATTGGCGATATAGGCCAGATCCGCGCCGTAAACACCAAGATTCATAGCCTTCTTGGTTTCATTGAGATATCTACTTTTATTCTCAATCCCGTTGACCAATTCTTTTTTGTACGGAATATTATTTTTCTGAATGAGATTGGCAATCTGGACCGGCGAAGGCACAGAGATCATTTCACCTTCGTAACGCATGGCACCGGATGCGGATACCCCAATGGAATCCATTGCTGGTGGCGCATCCTTGGTCGCTGTTCTGTCATGGCATGACCGAAACGACAAACCAACACAGGCAAGCAGTGTAATGCCGGCAACGAGTTTGTATGTGATTTTCATAGGGTGGATAAAAACTATATCAAATAATCAAACCTTTATACCGTACAATGTTCGTCAAAGGTTTCCATTTCCTCGCAAAGAAAATTCATTTTGCACTTCGACACACTCTTGTTCTCAATTTTCTGAAAAGTCAATCATAATCCATCGCAGACAATAAATACTTAAGAAATACTTTTAGCGATATGTAATCCTCATATTTGCAGCCTCTTCTAAAGCATGAAATCTGTTTTCCCATTCGCCATTCTGATACTTTTAGCCGCAGGTATTTCCCTGACACAATGCAGAAAGGAAAAGTTCATTACCGACAGTTCAGCCAAACTGGAATTTTCACGCGACACTATTTTCTTTGATACCGTCTTCACCACCATTGGAAGTACAACGCAATATCTCAAGGTGAGGAACAAGCACAACGAAAGTATCCGGATCTCTGAGATCGCTTTGGAGGGAAGTAACGGTTCCCAATATAGAATCAACGTGGACGGCATTGATGGTCCGATACACCGTGATGTAGAAATTCTTCCTAACGACAGTATTCACATCTTCGTGGAAGTGACTATCGATCCCGGCAATCAAAATCTGCCATTTATTGTAGAAGACAACATTCGTTTTACAACCAACGGCAATACTCAGAAAGTTCTTCTTCAATCATGGGGTCAGGATGCTCACTTTCATGGTGGACTTAATTCTTGCGGTAACCCGTTCTCCCAAATTATAACGCAGGATGAGACCTGGGGCAATGACAAACCGCACGTTATCTATGGAATTATTGCCATTGACTCGAACCAAACGCTGACCATCAATGCCGGTACGCACGTTTATTGTCATGGTAAATCAGGAATCTACGCTTATAAAAGCAACATCAGAATACTCGGTGAATTGAACAACGAAGTAGTATTCCGTGGTGACCGACTTGAAGAAGCGTATGCCCATATTCCGGGACAGTGGGGCATTCAACTGGATTGCCCGATTGAAACTGGTATCGGTCCGTCGATAGCCAGCATAATCCGCGGCGGCATCTGGATCTATCAAAGTCCGGGATCTTTG
>JAYTMF010000434.1:0-2490 GCA_043728755.1 Flavobacteriales bacterium | reverse complement strand
AAGATTTTCATCGAACAAATCATGTGTAAGATGCCTGATAATACGACTAGGAAGCTTGCACCGATTACTTTGAAACTGTTGTAAAAACTGAATATCATGAATCGTAAAACTCGTTTTCTGCTATCTCTCTGTTGCTTATTGACTGCACTGAGCGGTTTCTCACAGATCCAGACAGTGTTAGATGGTGCTTATGTACGTGAGCACAATCCGACAAGAAAAGTGATCGCTTATCCGTACCTCCGCGAAGCGGATGTGATGTGGGCGAAACGAATCTGGGAAGTGATAGATGTTCGCCAGAAGATCAATCATACTCTTTATTTCCCACTTGATGAGTTGGAAAATCGCAAGAGTTTGTTTGATGTGATGAGAATCGGTTTGCTCGATCAAGGTTCCATTACTGCATATGGCGGAGGTCCCACACAGGATGACGATGAATTCAGATATCCTTTGGGACAAACTGAGCTAGACTCCATGTTGAAGCCAGTTATACTGCGTTATCGCGAAAATCTCGACACGGGTGAAAAGGAAGAGGTTCGTTCTGTGGAGGAAGTAACGTCAAAAGATGTTGTTGGATTCAAAATCAAGGAAGACTGGATTTTTGATAAACAACGTTCTGAGCGATACGTAAGAATAATTGGTATTGCACCGATTACGCTTAAATACTCTGAGGGAGGTGAGGTAAAAGGTAAGACCGAATTGTTCTGGCTCTATTATCCTGAATGCAGATACATCTTCAACAACTATGATGTGTTCAACATGCATAATGGTGCACAAGAAATGACATTTGATCAACTTTTTCAAATGAGAATGTTCTCCGGATACGTTGTTAAAGAAGATAACGTCTACGATAGGCCGATTGATCCCACATGGAAAGGAATCGATGCATTGATGGAAAGTGAGCGTATCAAAAACGATCTTTTCATCATGGAACATGATGTATGGCACTTCTAAGAAACTAGAAAATAATTCAAAACGCCTTCAGAAATGAGGGCGTTTTTGTTTTAGGACAGGAACAACTTCCGGGTATGAAACCTGCGACACTGTTGGCTTTATTGATGTCTGGTGTTGTGGTAGTATCGAAATCTCTCACATGGGTGTATTTTTGCACCCGTTTTTTCGAGCATGGTAACAATAGGAAATCTCAGTATTCATTTCGGTTCTCGGGAGTTGTTTTCGAAAGTCGGATTTTTCATCGGACCACGCGATCGCATCGGTCTGGTGGGTAAAAATGGCGCAGGAAAGTCTACTCTCTTGAAGACACTGGCCGGTCTTCAAACACCAAATGAAGGCAACGTGGCATTCGCAAGAGGGACAACTGTTGGTTATTTGCCACAGGAGATGAAGCACAATGAGCATTCGACGGTCTATGAAGAATCTTCAACGGCGTTCAAGGAAGTGCAGCACCTGAGAGACAGGTTGGAAGAACTCACGAACATCATTTCTGATCACCATGATTATACCAGTGATGATTATTCGAAAAAATTAGAAGAGCTGGAAGATGCATCGCACAGACTCGAACTTTTAGGAAGCTCAAACCTAGAAGAGAAAATTGAAAAAGTATTGAAAGGTCTAGGTTTTGTATCAGGGGATATGACTAGGCAAATGGAGGAATTCAGTGGTGGATGGAAGATGCGCGTTGAACTCGGGAAAATTCTACTTCAAAACCCAGATCTATTGCTTCTGGATGAGCCCACAAATCACTTAGATATTGAAAGTATCGAATGGCTGGAAGATTTTCTAGTAGAATATCCCGGTGCAATTGTTTTGATCTCGCACGACAGAACATTCTTGGATAACGTCACCAACAGAACAATAGAAATTTCAAAAGGAAAAATTTACGATTACAAATTTGCATATTCGAAGTATCTGGTTCAGCGACAAGACGAGATAGAAAGACAGGAGCGTGAAGCAAAGAACCAGCTGAAGTACATCGAAGACACGCAGAAACTTATCGATAAGTTTCGTGCGAAGAAAGATAAGGCCGCGTTTGCACAAACACTTATCCGCAAACTGGAGAAACTGGATCGTGTTGAGGTAGACAGTATTGATGGAACAAAGGTTCGAATCAGTTTTCCTCCGGCACCGCATTCGGGCAAGATTATTCTTGAAGGTAAAAATCTGGGAAAAGCATACAACAACATTCGTCTCTTTATCGGAGTGGATATGTTGATTGCGCGAGGTGAAAAGATCGCTCTCGTAGGTAAGAATGGAGCAGGAAAGAGTACGCTGGTTCGCATGATCATGCGCAATGAGCCACACGAAGGCGAGTTCATCCCCGGTCATAGCGTCCATATCGGATATTATGCACAGAATCAGGCAGACACGTTGGACGGTAACAAAACAGTTTTTGAGACAATAGACGATGAAGCTGTGGGCGATATACGCAAAAGTGTGAGATCACTTCTTGGAGCGTTTTTATTCGGTGGTGATGACATCGATAAAAAAGTGAAGGTGCTTAGCGGTGGTGAAAAGGCGCGACTTGCACTTTGC
>JAYTMF010000433.1:0-1559 GCA_043728755.1 Flavobacteriales bacterium | reverse complement strand
GTGAACTATGACCATTATATTTTCAAGAATGCTTTTGAAAAAACCATTGGCAATGTTGACCTTCCGTTGGTGAATGGTTATTACGAGATTACATATCCTTCGAGATCCACGTCCGAGCCCATGATGGTGATGCAATCCGGTTCACCGTTTATGCTGTCGAATGTGGTAGGTGCAGGAAGGGCGTATCTCACAGCCGTTTCATTGGGCACTGCGGAAAGTAATTTCATCAGTCATGCATTCTTTCCTGCTTCGCTTTTAAGGATGGCTGAATTCAGTCAGCCAGCGTCGCAGCTCGCATATACCTTGGGAAAAGAACAAGCTATTGTGATTCGCAATGTGAGTATGGGTAGCGAGGAAACATTTCGGTTGAGAGATAAAAACAGCGGCGTTGAATTCATTCCTGATCACAGAAATGTGGGTGGTAATACGGAATTGTACGTTCACGCAGATATGCACACTGCAAGCAATTTTGACTTGACACAAGGAGAAAAACAAATTGACGTGTTGTCATTCAATTTCGATCGCGCAGAATCCGACACACGTTCATTCACTGCCGAGGCCATCAGGCAAGCCATAGATGAACAAGGCTGGACCAACTGGAGTGTGTTGGACGGTACTGTTGAAAGCATCGCGGCATCTGCCGACGAATTGAATGATGGCAAGAAATATTGGTTCAGCATGATCGTCGCCGCTCTGATTTTTCTGGGGATAGAGATCCTTCTCATTAAGTTTTGGAGGTAATACCAATGTGATTTCTAATACAGGCCGATGTTTGAGAAATCATACAGTGGTAAATGCGGATGGATACAAGTGTTTCGTTCAATCTGGCGAAGCAAAGATTGAACTAATACACTTGTCCAATCGGTATAATTTGAAAAGTTCGGCCCTTCTTCATTTTCTTTGCGCCTGAAATAGATATGAAGACACTCATCAAATCCGCATTGGTCATTGATCCAAAATCGCCACATCATGGTAAGAGAAGAGATGTTTTATTGGATAAAGGTCGAATTGTTTCCATGGCATCCAAAGTCGTTGATGCAAAAGCAAAAGTGATTACAGGCGAGGGATTGTGCATCTCACCGGGATGGATCGATCTCAAAGCGAATTTCTGCGACCCGGGTTTTGAATACAAGGAAGACATTGAGAGCGGTATGGATGCCGCGCGCAGAGGTGGATTTAAAACAGTGGTACTTACGACTTCAACGCTTCCGGTAATTGATTCTAAAAGCTCCATTGAATACATACGAAAACGTGCAACAGGAAGTGATATCAATTTGTTGGCCGCAGCGTGTTTGTCGGAGAAAATGGAAGGAAAGCAGCTCAGTGAAATGTACGATCTGCATCAAGCCGGAGCAGTTGCATTTTCCGATGATAAAGGAAATGTCTCCACAGAATTGATGTCGCGTGCTATCGAGTACGCAAAAAACTTCGGAGGACTTGTGATGAGTTTTCCTTTTGATCGATCGTTGTGTCAGCAAGGACAAATCAACGAAGGCGCGACGAGCGTGTCGCTCGGCATGAAGGGCATTCCAAACATAACTGAGGATCTGCGCATACAG
>JAYTMF010000432.1:0-3361 GCA_043728755.1 Flavobacteriales bacterium | reverse complement strand
ACAAGATGTCCTATCAAGATGGAGCGCCAATATCAAACCTACCATCGGTGGTATGGTCTTTTATCTTGGGTTTTGCTTGGCCATGGTTTTCGTTCATCGTGTTGATTTTCCAATGCGTGAATGGACTCTCATGTTTGTAGCCGGAACTTTCGCATTCCTTCTCGGTTTGTGGGATGACGTCAGTCGAATCAGCGCATCGAAAAAAATGGCCGGGCAAATACTTGTGGGATTAATCATTGTCTTTTCTGGCCATACTTCGCAACTTTTTGATATGGCCGAGGGCAACACCTGGTTGCAATTTTCCTCGCAATTGGTTGTAACGATTTTTGTTGTTGTAGCTATTATGAATAGTGTGAATATGTTGGACAACATGGATGGCGTTGCCACCATTGCCACAATACCCGCAATGATCTTTCCGCTTATGTTTGGTTGTCAGGAAATGTTTATTGGAATCATTTTTCTGACCGCGATGGTGGGATTTCTCATCTTCAATTGGACTCCGTCGAAGATATACATGGGTGATTCCGGAAGTATGTTACTCGGATTTATGGTGGCATGGATGATATTAGGCAGTGATCATTGCGGTGAAATAAATATCCCTCAATGGAATGGTCTTTCGCGGTTGATGCTACTTCTGTCGATAGGTGGTTTGTTCGTAGTTGACACGCTTGTTGTGGTGATTAATAGATGGAGACATGGTCTTTCACCGGCAACGGGCGGTAGAGATCACACCACTCATAATCTATTTTACCTTGGGCTGAAGCAAGGGCAGATCGCTTTAATTTTTATTGCTCTGGGCGTGATTCAGATTTTTCTGGCTGAAAAATTTGTGAGCGACATTCAGATGTATCCTGATGCAAACAAGCTGAAAGTTATTGCTCCGATTACTTTTTATTTCTTATTGCTTTTTGGAGCTCACTACCTTATTTCGATTCGTAACTTGCGAGCAGGCAAATATGCCTACGTAAAATGAGCCAGAAAAAAGTATATCTCGTAGCCGCAATCATCGGTATGGTTTCAGCCGCGTTTGTTTTGGTGTTGAATAGCTTCGTTGCCAAACATCAACCAGACAAAGCACAGAATGACGCTTACCGCGAGGTGATCAATGAAAAATATCGCATTTTCTCGATGCCTATACCCGAATCTGCAGATTTCGCCGGTGAATTGGTACCTCTTGATCATACAGATATTCGCGAGAAATTTGATCGCGAATTGTTGGTCAATGCCTACTGGCAAAGCAACACGTTGTTGTCCATCAAAAGAGCACATAGATGGTTTCCGGTGATTGAACCCATTCTTTCGGCCAACAATATTCCTGACGATTTTAAATACCTTGCATTGATTGAAAGCGGGCTCACGAATGCCGTGTCTCCGGCCGGTGCAACAGGCTACTGGCAATTCCTTGAAGCCACAGGAAAGGAGTATGGACTGGAGATCAACGATCAGGTAGACGAGCGTTATCATATCGAAAAAAGCACGAAGGCAGCGTGTCATTATTTGAGAGATGCATATGATCAGTACGGTTCATGGGCCCTTGCCGCAGCATCCTACAATCTGGGTATCGCCGGTCCGCGTAAGCAAATGGCAAGGCAAAATCAAAATAAGTATTGGGATCTATTGCTCAACGAAGAAACCAGCCGATATGTCTTTAGAATTCTGGCGATGAAGGAAATTGTCAATCACGCTGACCAATATGGTTTCGTCATTCGGCCCTCTGACCTATATGAGCCATACCATTATGAAACTGTTTCGGTGGATACATCCATTTCGAACATTGCGCTTTTTGCAAATAATTACAACGTTACTTACAAGGAGTTGAAAATTTACAATCCATGGCTTCGCGATAATGTTTTAGAGAACAAAGATCACAAGCGATACGAGATCAAAATTCCAACTGAATAAAGATCATAAGTCTGCTATATTGAAGGCTACTGATTGCAGCCTTTTTTGTTGCCACACCATCAATGACTTCTTCCAATATCATTGCCGTTGCTGTGGCTCCTGACAGCACCTCATCCATGCTCTGGATTGCTCCAGCAGGTACTTTAGCGTTGTTGAACATTTCCATCCATTCGTTTCTTGTACGTTTTTTGAAAAGTGGCTCCAGAGATTTTTGCATTTGCGGGCGGTTTTTTACTCTTGCCGGATTGTGCGAAAAGTTTGTGTCTTTTGATATCGTTTCATTACCCAATAAATGAACAAGTTTGCTGAATTGTTTATCACTTCCAACAGCGAGCACAATCGATTTGTTGTCTGAGCATTCGAATATGTCGCCATAAGGCGCAATGTTGGGGTGAAGTGTTCCCATGTGCTCTGCAACATTTCCCGCCATCAAATAATACCAATGTAATTTCTAAAACAGGCCAATGTTTGAGAAATCATACAGGGGTAAATGCCGATGGATATAAGTGTTTAGTTCAATCTGGCGAAGCAAAGATTATACTATTACACTTGTCCAAGCGGTATTTGTATCTTGGCCTTGTACTTCATTCAATTTAGAAGAATTGCGCACTGAGCGCTTCTTTGTATTTCTTCAAACATCTTTCGCGAGCCAATTTGTGATCGATAATGGGTGCCGGGTATGAAGCGCCGTCGAATTCAGGTACCCACTTCCTCACGTAGTTTTTAGAGGCATCGAATTTGTTCATTTGACTTTCCGGATTGAAGATCCTGAAGTACGGGGCGGCATCGCAACCACTACCGGATGCCCATTGCCAGCCGCCTACGTTACTGGCCAACTCATAATCAAGGAGCTTCTCAGCAAAATATGCTTCGCCCCAGCGCCAATCAATCAGCAAATGTTTGGTGAGAAAACTGGCTACTACCATCCGCACTCTATTGTGCATGAATCCTGTTTCATTCAGTTCGCGCATTCCGGCATCCACCAGTGGATATCCTGTTTTTCCTGAACACCACAATGAGAAGTTTTCTTCGTCATTTTGCCATTCTATTCGATCGTAGGCCGGCTTGAACGATTTTTTTTCGGTTGCAGGAAATTGATAAATAATCATTTGATAGAATTCTCGCCATATCAATTCATTTAGCCATTTCTCGCTGGATTGTAATGCCTGCCTACAAATTGTTCTGATACTAACAGTGCCGAACCTCAAATGCATACTTATTCTTGAGGTGCCTTCTATGAAAGGAAAGTCCCGCGTGTTGTGATAGTTTTCAATCATCTCCTTCCGTACTTGCTTATCTGGAAAATATGGAAATTCGAAATTTTCAAAACCTAGATTTTCTAAAGAATGAATAGCGCAAGGATCGCATCTTAGAAAAGATGAAAAATGATCTTCTGATGAGTGTGATTTCAAATTGAATGTATTCAATCTCGCCTTCCATTTCTTGCTATACGCCGTAT
>JAYTMF010000431.1:0-1576 GCA_043728755.1 Flavobacteriales bacterium | reverse complement strand
CGTTTGCCAATATTTTCAAGATAAATTTCCAGCTGAATTGTAGAGATAACAGAGAAAACGTTCTCCGGTTATAATCCTTGCGGACCGCGGATAATTCCTTTATCACTGATGCGAATAAATTCAAGGATCGTTTCCTTCTCTTTGGTATTCGGCAATTCCAGCTCCGCTGCATGTATCGCACGACTCATATTGCTGTTGTGTACATAAATCATTCTGTACACATCTTCAATATGCGCTATGATCTCATTCTCGAATCCACGTCTGCGCAATCCAACAGTGTTCACACCGGCGTAGCTAAGTGGTTCGCGTGCTGCCTTCACATAGGGTGGAACGTTTTTTCTGACAAGACTTCCACCACCAATAAAACTGTGTTGGCCCACTTTGATGAATTGTTGTATGGCAACAACACCTTCAATGATCACCCAGTCTTCAATTTCGACATGACCTGCAATATTTGCACTATTGGCAATGATGCAATTGTCACCAACCGACACGTCATGCGCGAGGTGCACATACGCCATCAACAAACAGTTGGCTCCAACACTCGTTTTGAATCTGTCTTTGGTACCGCGATTCAATGTGCAACATTCACGTATAGTGCTATTGTCACCGATTTCTGTGGTAGTGATTTCGCCGTCGAATTTCAAATCCTGAGGAATTGCGGAAATAACTGCACCGGGAAAAATTCGACAATTGCGTCCGATTCGTGCACCATCCATTATTGTCACATTTGGACCAATCCATGAACCTTCACCTATTTCGACATCTCCATAAATGGTGGTAAAAGGACCTATTTCGACCTTCTCTGCAATACGGGCTTTGGAATCGATCTGACGAAGTGTACTCATACGGTGGCTTCTTCTTTGTTTTCTTTTGGTACTCTGTCGCGGACAACTTGCGCCAACATTGTGGCTTCACATGCCTCTTTGCCGTTCACATAAGCTATTCCCCGCATATTCACAAGCCCACGTCGTATGGGACTTTCAAGTGTCAGTTTGAAGATGATGGTGTCACCGGGAAGTACTTTCATTTTGAATTTCACGCCGTCAATTTTCATAAAGTATGTACTGTAATTTTCCGGATCAGGCACTTGTGACAATGCGAAAATCCCTCCTACCTGAGCCATGGCTTCTACCTGTAAAACGCCAGGCATTACTGGGTTTCCAGGAAAATGACCTTGAAAGAACGGCTCGTTCATGGTCACATTTTTTAAACCAACGATGCCGTTCTCATCCATTTCAAGGATCTTGTCGATCATCAGAAATGGATAGCGATGTGGCAACATCTTGGTGATATCGTTGATGTCGTATAATGGTTTTTTGTGAAGGTCAAAAGTGGGTGCGGCGTCCTTTTGTTTTTTGATCAGCGACTTGAGAACTTTCGCAAATTCAACATTGCCGTAATGTCCGGGACGCGCAGCGAGAATATGACCGCGGATGAATTTACCTACCAAGGCAAGATCGCCTACAATGTCAAGTAGTTTGTGTCGCGCTGGTTCGTTTTCGTACTGAAGCTTCACCGTGTTGAGTACTCCGATGCCTTCCACTTGCACTTCCATTTCCTCCTTACCGAGCAA
>JAYTMF010000430.1:0-4654 GCA_043728755.1 Flavobacteriales bacterium | reverse complement strand
GCGTCGAGTTTTTCCCTGTTGTTTATTTTCTTGTTTCGCAGGACCTTTTTCATCAGCGCAATGGCTGGGTTGGGTCCGTCGTCAGGACGAATAGTGACTTCAATGGTTTCATTGGTCGAGGGAAGCATGGCGAAATCAATAACACTCGTAACACCTTGCTTCACTTTCACGGTTTGGGTAACATAACCAACCACCATTATGCGAAGCGAGTCACTGGAATAGTATGTATCTATCTTGTATCTACCGTCGAGGTCGGTCTGATCTCCGGATTTTGTATTTACAAACATGACGGGCGAAAATGGCAACGGTTCTTTAGTGACCGCATCAGTTACGGTACCACTCACTATGGTCTTCTGAGCAAAAGCCGGAAGATCAGAACATAGCAACAACAAAGGAAGTGCCCAGCATTTTAACGCAGATATCATCAGGTTGCGAAAAAAAGGAAGAACTGCTATACAATATGAACTAAGAATGATCAAAGAATGAACAACAATGCCCTTAATATTTTACTTCGCCGAAGATATTGTCTTTCTGAAACTACTTTCTACGAATTGAATAATTACAGAAAGGCAAATCAGTGGATCACTTGCCTAGATTGGCCTGTAGTTGCCATTTTTCGAATGCCTCAAGACCGCATTTCAACCACTCCGCATATTCTTCAACATTGTCGTTGTATTGCGTGGTCGGGGTGAGTAGTTGACCATCGGGTGTGAGCAAAGCGTAGAACGGTTGAGAATTATTCATGAAGGTTTCGGTTTGGAGAGTGGCCCATTTATCGCCTACTACTTTGATACGTTTCTTTCTTCCCGAAGATGTTTCATATATGAACTGATCCGCTACTGGTAAATCCACTTTCTCGTCAACGTATAGCGAACACATCACAAATTTGCCTTCCAGCAGTTTTTTCACTTCCGGCTCCGGCCATACATTATCTTCCATTTTCCTGCAATTCACACACGCCCAGCCTGTGAAGTCGAGAAACACCGGTTTATTCTGCTCCTTGGCCATCTTCAGCACTTCTTCCAATCGATTGTTGTGAGTTTCAAATTCACCCTTGCGATCATACAAGCTATATGTCCATGGTGGTGGAAATCCGCTAAGGAATTTCATTTTACCAAGTGGTTCATTGTTCGTCAAACCGGGCACAAAACGCAATGTCATAATTAAGACAAGGCCGGTAACCACCCATTTCGTTTTTGACAATTTTCCACTTCCTTGTCCGGGCTTAAAACGATACATTCCCAAAAGGTAACCGGCCCACAATAAGCCGATCAATATCCACACGGCGAAAAAGACTTCTCGTGGAATAATGCCCCATTGGCGTACGAGGTCAGCATTGGACAAGAATTTAAGCGCAAGAGCCAGTTCAAGAAAACCGAGCGACACTTTGAAATCATCCATCCATCCGCCTGATTTTGGTAGCTTTTTCAGCAAGCTTGGAAACGCTGCGAAGACGGCAAATGGACCGCCCAGAGCTAAACCAAATCCGGCCATTGCTGATGTAACCTTTGCAGCGGGAAGAGACATTTCCAATCCAAAAACTTGCAGTGTTCCGGTAACATCCGTGCTGTAAATGCTGCCTATCACGCTACCCAGGATAGGGCCCGTGCACGAAAAAGAAACAATGGCCAATGTGACTGCCATGAAAAATATTCCGACAAATCCACCGATGTTGGACGCGCTGTCCACCTTGTTTGCCAATCCACTTGGCAGAGTTATTTCAAAATATCCGAAGAAGGAAATGGCAAATACAACGAAAATCACAAAGAATCCGATGTTGAGCCAAACGTTGGTTGCAATGGTGTTCAGTACGGCCGGATCAACATTTTTCGACAAGTGAAAAGGTAATGAAAGCAAAAAGTAGATAAGAAAAATAAAGAACCCGTATAATGCTGCACGAGATTTTCCGCTCTCTTTGTGAGACCCTTTCGTAAAATAGCTTACAGTAAGAGGAATCATAGGAAAGACACAAGGCGTCAGCAATGCGAGTAATCCGCCCAATACACCGAAAATGAAAATCGCCCATAAACTAAAGTCTTCCTTTTCGTGGCCGCAATTATTGATAGGCGATTTGAGGTCGATAGAAGACATTTTAAATGGATCATTCGCACCCAGATCCACAGCCACTTCATTTGCCAGAGGGTCATACTCCAGGGCTGTCATGTTCTTTAGGTCGAATCTGAAATAACTCGACTTCGGCGGAAGACATGACTCGTCGCTACACTGCATAAATTCCACCGAGCCCTCGATCGTAGGCAAAGCACCACCGCTGATCTTCAGGTTTTGATAGAATGAAGCGGTACCCTCGAAATATTCGAGATTCATCATAAAATTCTTGTCATACTCGCGCTTCGGCTTACCCTGCCGCACAACGTTGCTCAAGACAGAACCATCACCCGCTTTAAAGTTGAATGATGTCGCTACCGGACCTTCATTGCTCTCAAGTTTCTGAGCATAAATGTGCCACCCTTTTTCCATGGTAGCTGTCATCACTAGCTCGTATTCCGTGTCACTTATTTTATGGATGTTGGGTATCCAGTTGACGTGACCCGATGGATACACGGTGGTCTGCGTCGCTTCATCCGTTTGGGGTTCTTCTTCAAGAACGTCGATTGAACTTTTGCTCGTGTCAGCGACGAATGGTACGATGGTCACTTCGAACAATTCCGGATCAGGAAAAATGCATTTCTCTTCGTTGCAGGCCATGTACTCTAAGGTCCCGGCAACTTTGAAGTTCTTGCTGGATTTTATTTTGATCTTCTGCCTAAACGTCGCAGTTTTCTCGAAATAATTCAGATCAAGATCAAAGTTCGGATCGTAATGCGTAATGAATTTTCCTTCAGAAGGCTGTCCCGCTGATTCATAGTTCGCTGATTTATCTAGTTTGATTGAGGTGGGAATCGGGCCAACTGCATCAGGTTTGTCGGAAACTATGAGCGCATAGACATGCCACTTATCGTCAATGGTAGCAATTGCAATAATCTCCGCCTCCGTCTCACTTATTGTCTTTGAAGAAATCTTCCACTTCACAGGCTCGAGTATCTGACCCGAAGAGTGTATGAGCGCAAACAAGACGAGGACGAAAAACAGACTTACTGATTTGAAATTCATGTTAGACATTGTATAAAAACGGGGAGAACAAAAGTAACCACCACACTGCATAGCTTTAATCGCAATTGCAATTTACATTGGAATTTCAAGAACAGAACGAAACTTAAACAATGTGAAAGGAATACAAAATGTACGCACCTTCCAAAATCGGATTGTTAGGCCAAGTAACTGTCAGGAAGGAAACTCGATGTGCTTAATGCAATTGACGGGGAGAGTGAGTCCATTCTCAAGCAGGACATGCTGATCGCCAGTGGCTATGATTCTTGAGCGAAGTTTCTTCTGTGATTCCCGATCCTCCACCACAAGCACAACTGCAATACTGTTTATAGAATCCAACACAGCAGCCTTCATGAGATTAGCGCTTCTAAGTAGCCTCTCTCTAGTTGTGGTCAAAACATCGTGGTCGCTAAAAACCATTTTATGAATGAGATAAAAATCATCTTCAGAATGCAAATTGAGAATGTTCATAGATTCAAATTCCCTTTTGTTCGGGGATTCGTCTTGAACGACCATCACGAAATTTTGGTTACACCACCGATTCAAGTACAATGCTCAAGGCATTCATTGTGGAATCCGTAATCCGATATAACTCTGAAATCCGATAGCCTATAATTGCTGCTATCTCACCGTTGGTTTCCAATATTAGGACCTGATCCTTCTCATAAGAAGGAACTTTTTTATGGATCAAAAAATCGCTGACCTTTTGAGCTCCTTGCATTCCAAGAGGAATAAATTGATCGCCTGCTTTCCAGGTTCGAATGGTGAGTGGGAGTTTCACTTTATCATAGTCTATAAAAACTTCTGACTGATCATTTGAGAAATACACATCACTCAACTCGCGGCGCGACAAGCCAATTGTTCTATTCAGATGAACAGTCTGCGGAAGCTCGTCAATGACCGCCATTTTTGCTTCATGATTATTCTTTCGACGCAGTACCAGTTCGTCTTCCTGTCTCCAGAGTTGATGATCCGGGCTTTCGATTCTGCGGCCTTTTTGTGACCGGATCAGATCAAGAGCTTCATCCACTTGACCTGATGAAAAGCCATGCGGTTCCATAAGTTGCCATAGCAACAGGCGCTTATACTCAAAGCGTTCAAGCCATGGGACAGGAATAAATATTCCATCTTGGCGAATCAACTTTTGTTGATCAATAATTTGAGCGATAGAGTGCGACACGAGTGATTCGGCTTCATGCAAGATAGCGGCACGCTTCGTCAGTGAATCCGTGAGCGCTGGGTTCAACTTTTTCAGCATGGGCATGAACTCGTTCCTTATCAGATTGCGCGTATAAACAGATTTTTCATTCGAACTGTCCTCGCGCCATTTCAAGTCGCGCTCCGTTGCATATTGCAATATTTCTTCGCGCGAAAAGACGAGTAGCGGCCTGATCACATTGCCTTGCACATTCTGCATACCTCGCAATGCTGCCAAAGTACCACCTCGGATAAATTGGTGAAGGATTGTTTCGGCCTGATCGTTTTGATGATGCGCCGTAAGCACAAATTTCATTTGGTGATCCCGCAACAATTTCGCAAACCAACT
>JAYTMF010000429.1:0-2346 GCA_043728755.1 Flavobacteriales bacterium | reverse complement strand
CTCCCCACAAATTTGTGGGGAGTTTGAAAAAATATGGAAACTCCCCACAAAACGAGAATGGATTCGACTTGCGTTTGAAAAACCCTCACATGAAATTAGGTGCTCCAACAATATGAAGAGTCTTCAAAATTTTTTATGCTCGCTTCGGAGATTTTTTCTTCACAGCGGATTTTCCTTCTTGCTTTTTAACCAAGACTTTTTCAATCTTAAATCGATCACCCTCCGTATTCAACTCTTCCAACAACACGGAATAATATTTCCTCTTCTGGATTTTGCATTTCAGCCAACAAAAAAATGTCACTGCTTGAAGATCGTGTTCTTGCGTCTCGAAATTTTCCATGGCCTTGCGCACCCGCTGACGAAAACTTTTTTTCTCCACCACTTTCGGTTCGCGCACCACTTTGGCGATCAAATCCAGAAACAACTTCGCGTGTCCGTACTCCGAACGTTTCAGGAAGTCGGCATAGCTTTTTCGAATACGCAAGAGTTGCGATATCGCCGGTTCAAATTCTTCCAGCTCGTGCAAGACAATCAACAAGATCAACTCCTTTTTGAAACACCACTCTTCGCCCATCGTGCCGTAGAGGCCAGGATAGTTCTGATCAATTTGATAAAGCAACTGTTTCGCCTTGCGGAATTCCTCTTCATGAAAATGAAACACCACCTTGTTCAGTTCCATGTTCAAACGCTCCTTCACAAAATTGCTTTCACTTAATTGTGTTAGTCCCTGAGTGAGTGTTTGTATGCCCTGTTTGTTTTCGCCGCGTGCAGATTCCGCGCGTGCTTTAAGCGAAATGTATTTCGGATAATAAATCGTTTGCGACCAAAAACCTTTTTGCAAGAGTGGATGCATTTCATTGAGACGCTCATTCAGCAGATCAAACTTTCTGTTGCGCATGTGTGCTTGCGCAATCATGTACAAGAAACCCAATTCCGCTTCCACGGAACCATTTTGAAAAGCGTTGGCAGCTTTCAGCGTTTCATAATGTGCGAGCACTACTGGCTCGAATTGAAAATAAACTTTCGCCGAGATCATCCCACTGCGCAGAATGTGCATTGTGCTCAATTGAAACTCGGGGATATTGGTTTCTTCTTTTGTCAATTTCAATTTGTCCAACACCTGCTTGATGATTTGTTCGGGATCGAGTGATTCACCGGCGAGCTTTGCGCGATCGAGTTCCAGTTGAATGTCCGCATTCGCCAGTTCGAGTTTGCGTTTCTTTTCAAACAGCGGCGCATTCGCTTTGCGTTTTTTCGCCAACTGTTCGCGCGGTGTTTTGAGTATACCTTCATGCCGCGTGTGATAACTGTAGATGCCATCGAGCAAGTCATAATGCCGGTGCTGTTCCGCGCGATTTTCGGCACTACTGATAAAATGTTTCACCGGCACTTCCGCCTGACGCATGCGAAAGAACTCGGCCACCACAATATCTGTGAGGATAGCACCAAGAGGACTCTTCTCAGGGTCCGACATGAGAGACACCAAATATTGTTTTAATTTTTTGATCGCCCGTTTGCGAATAGCATCCAACGCATTTCGCTTGGGCATATCATAAAACGCTTCCATCAATTCCTCGCGCGAAATATCCGGTCGCTCCGTGATGAGCGTCACCAGTTTTATCACCTGGTTATCCTCCGGCATCCATTGATCATCGTCGCCTTCCACCATCTCTTCCGGCCTATTGCATTTTTTAAGTGAACTCAAAAATCCGGCACGCTCCCACGGACTGAGGCGCGCAAGCATTTGATTGAGTAGGGCGGGTTTGGTTGGGGTGGGCATGGGGTGGGAGTTTGTGATACAAGAATAGTATAAGAGCTAGATACTTTGCTCGTCAAATAGAAGGTCACTTTTTTCTAAAGTAAAATCCACAATTTCAAATACAATGATATTTATTGGATGGTTTCCTTCATGTTTATTTTTAGATTCAAGGTGTTTTGTGCATGTTTACATGAACAATGGCAAAAGCAAAAATTGTAACCATTTAAAACCTTTTAGCGTCAACAAAACAACTCACACAATTTTACACTCTATTATATGAATTGCCACGGCTCGAATTGAGCTGTTGATGAGCGTTAGCACATAACGGATACATTTTAACTCGGTCTCTGTTTATAATTATTTGAATATTATGGCTTGAGTATTTGTGGGTTTGGTATAAATGCATTGCTTGATGTATGGGAATTCTTTAACAGCTGAAATATTTAGAATTGTATTTGTAGTAGGTTGTTTTCAACTACCACTTTCACTATCTCCTTTTCGTATATTTGAGATATGAATTATCAGGAATTTATTGAAATCAGAACTGACAAGCGGTTTGGGAAACCTTGCATTAAAGGCACTCGCAT
>JAYTMF010000428.1:0-1626 GCA_043728755.1 Flavobacteriales bacterium | reverse complement strand
TTACTTCACTTTTTATTGAAAGTGCCGCACCACCACGTGTATCGCCATCGAGTTTGGTAAGAACAACGCCGTCGAAATTCAATCGCTCGTTGAATGCTTTCGCAGTATTTACAGCATCCTGACCCGTCATGGCATCGACCACAAAAAGGATCTCCGTAGGCTTAATGGCATTGCGAACATCCTGGATTTCCTTCATCATCTCCTCGTCGATCGCCAGACGACCGGCCGTATCTACAATGACTACGTTGTAACCGTTCTGCTTTGCATGGTTCATGGCATTGATGGCGATGGAAACAGCACTTTTGTTTTCCAATTCAGAATAAACATCAACACCAATTCCCTCTCCTACAACGTGTAGCTGATTGATGGCCGCAGGTCGATAGATATCGCAGGCGACAAGCAATGGCTTCTTTCCCTTTTTTGTCTTGAGATAATGCGCCAGCTTTCCAGAGAATGTGGTCTTACCCGAACCTTGCAATCCACTCATGAGGATCACACCCGGATTGCCTTGGATATTGATGTCGGATGAATCACCACCCATCAACGCTTTCAATTCATCGTGCGTGATCTTCACCAGCAATTCGCCAGGTTTCACTGCAGTGAGGACATTCTGACCCAGCGCCTTTTCCTTTACCTTATCCGTAAATTCCTTCGCTGTTTTAAAATTAACGTCAGCATCGAGCAAAGCTCTTCTGACTTCTTTCAAGGTTTCAGCGACGTTGATCTCTGAAATTTTTCCTTCACCCTTCAGGATTTTGAATGCCTTGTCAAACTTCTCGGTTAGATTCTCAAACATGTTTTTTTCGACTAAAAAATTGGAGCGCGAATATACTTTATTCTATGCATAAGTAGCAATGGCGCACTCTTGAACTAGAGCGGAAGAACACGGGAATGACCCAACAAGCAAGGCTCGATCTTTTGAGAATTTGCGCTGTTGTCAAAGAAGATTTCACGGTTTTGTAACCTTTTTCGAAGGCATAATTCTCAATTTCATTCATCGAAGGATTTACTGATTCAGTCGGAATCATTTCACAATCATGTCGAATAGAAAATAGCATTCGCAACAACGAGATGGCCTATAAAGTAGAAGTGTTCTTTGAAACCAACCTAATCATCTCGTTAATGAATTTAAGGAAAATAATCTTCATGCTACTGATCATGCTGTCGGCACTCACAGGAGTGCACGCTCAGACTACATGTCCATCAGACGCAAAGAATGATACCTTGATGGCGCACGATCCCGGCCTTCATCTGAGTTTCCAGTACATGGAACAAATGCTCATGATGCAACATGGACTAGATCCATCTCAACGCACCAATGACCTCTACTCATTGCCAATTGTTGTGCATGTGATTCACAATGGCGAACCATATGGAACAACCGTAAACATTACCGACGACCAGATCTACAGCGCTATAGCTGCAATGAACAATGACTTTCGCCATGTCTCCGGCACGAATGGTTTTGGAGCAGGTCCTGATGTTGGCATCGAATTTTGTCTTGCTGTGCGCGATCCAAATGGTCAACCCACCAACGGCATCAACAGGGTGAATGGCAATTCAGTTCCTCTCTACTCTACTCTAGGTATTTCAGGCTCAGGCAGCAGTGCTGCATCCGAAACCAAT
>JAYTMF010000427.1:0-2584 GCA_043728755.1 Flavobacteriales bacterium | reverse complement strand
AGGGAATTCAACTTGCGCAGGCCTGTGCGCGCGCGCTGAAGATCAAGAAAGTTGACATCTTTAAAACATATGGCACAGCACATTTCAGTTATAAAAACCTCGATCTTGAATTCGTAGGTGCAAGAAAGGAATCATACAGCGCGAATTCACGGAATCCCGAAGTCGAATCAGGCACGCTGCTCGACGATCAAAACAGACGTGACTTCACCATCAATGCATTGGCCATTTCTCTTCAAAGTGTCACTTTTGGAAATGTCATTGATCCTTTTGATGGTCTTCAGGATATTGATAAAAAAATTCTACGCACACCTCTGGATCCTCAGATCACCTTCAGTGATGACCCGCTTCGCATGATGAGGGCAGTGCGATTCGCAAATCAACTTGGCTTTATTATAGAAGAAACTTCCTTGAGCGCCATTGCCCGAAATGCAGAAAGGCTGAAGATCGTGAGCATGGAAAGAATCTCAACTGAACTCAATAAAATTCTTCTTTGCAAAAGACCATCAGATGGATTTAAGTTGCTTTTTGACACTGGTTTGTTGCTGCAATTTTTTCCAGAAATGGTGAAGCTTTCCGGTGTGGAAAAAATAAATGGAATTGCACACAAAGACAATTTCTATCACACCATTCAAGTGCTTGACAATGTCTGTAAATGGAGCGACAATTTATGGCTGAGATGGGCCGCAGTATTGCATGATATTGCAAAGCCACCGACAAAAAGATTTGAAGAAGGAGTTGGATGGACATTTCATGGGCACGAAGACCTCGGGGCACGAATGGTTCCTAAAATTTTCTCCCGATTGAAATTGCCTCTCGACCATCAAATGAAGTATGTACAGAAATTGGTGCAGTTGCACTTACGTCCCATCGCTTTGACCAAAGAAGAAATTTCTGACAGTGCCATACGACGTTTACTTTTTGAAGCCGGTGATGACATCGATGAGCTTATGATATTGTGCAAAGCAGATATTACTTCCAAGAATGAAACGAAGGTGAAAAGATACCTGGCCAATTATGAAGATGTAAAAATCAAATTGATCGAACTCGAAGAAAAAGACAGAATTCGCAATTTTCAACCTCCCGTGAGCGGCGAACTTATCATGAAAACTTTTGGACTCAAACCCGGGCGGGAAGTTGGCATTATTAAAAATGCTATCAAGGACGCCATACTCGATGGTCATATACACAATGAATTTAATGAAGCCATAGCGTTCATGATTGATGAAGGAAAAAAAATCGGCTTAATAGCCAAATCGTGAATTCAATTCACCGACTCTATTTATCCATTCACCCCTTTGCTCTATGTCATGACCTGAATGCGTGCCCATCAGTCATAAAATTGCATGGATATTTGCTTCAACATCAAAAAAGCTTGACATGTATAGAACAGACGAAAAAATGCCTGATGATAAATTTTGGCAGAAGAAGGAAGGTGAGCACAGAAGAGGCAGACTTTACGGAGGAGTATTTGTTGTTTTTGTCGGTGCATTATTTCTTTCAAGAGAAATGGGCGTGCAGTTGCCACAGTGGCTATTTACTTGGCAAATGTTACTCATTGCCATCGGAGTTTTAATAGGTCTAAAACATTCGTTCCGGAATTTTGGATGGATTATTTTGATCCTTATCGGAACCACATTTCTACTCAAGGACTTTGCGCCGTGGCTTCATATCAATAATTTAATTTGGCCAGTCGCAATTATTATCCTAGGACTTTTCATGATATTCAAACCTCGCCGTGAAAGTTGCAGCGGCAGGATGAAATGGAATCGCTACCACAATCAATCGGACTATCAACACAAATCACACCCGGGTGAAGACGAAATAGATTTCAATGCCGTATTCGGAGGCATCAGGAAAAATATCATTACCAAAAATTTTCACGGTGGAGAAATCAATGCCATTTTCGGTGGTGCTGAAGTGAATTTCATGCAAGCCGATTTCAATGGAACGATTGAACTAGAAGTCAATAGTGTATTCGGAGGAACTCGTTTGATCATTCCGGCCAATTGGACCATCAAATCTGAAGTTGCCGCTGTTATGGGAAGTGTTGAGGACAAACGACCTATTGTCAAAGGCGCCACAGCAGGACACTATCCCTCTAAGTGTGTAAGTAGATAAAGTTGCTATTGAATTTTTAATCTCTCTTCAAATATAATAGTAAACTGATTTAGAATTATGCCCCAGTCTCTGATTGCCGTTGTCCATTTCTTGGAAGCCTCCATCACAGCAAGGAATACAGATTTCATGACTGCTTCGTCTGTCGGAAATGAAAGTTTGTTTTTCGTGTATTTGCGGATTTTCCCATTGAAATTTTCTATCAGGTTAGTCGTATAGATGATTTTTCTTATTTCCGCAGGGAATTCAAAAAAGGCAGTGAGTGCGTCCTAGTTGACTCTCCAGCTCTTCATGACGTAGGAGTATTTGTCATTCCATTTGGCTTCCATAGCATCAAGAGCAGCCAGTGCTGCTGCCTTGTTTGGCGCTCTATAAATTTCCTTCATGTCAGCTGCGAACTCCCTTTTGTCCTTCCAAACTACATACTTGCAGGAGTTTCGGATTTGATGAACAACACAGATTTGCTTGG
>JAYTMF010000426.1:0-6297 GCA_043728755.1 Flavobacteriales bacterium | reverse complement strand
CCTATTTCCTCAGGTTGCGAAATTCTATTCAGAGGCACAAAGGACAATTGCTCTGCAAAAGCTTTTTCATAGCTGTCGCTTTGTCGGTCGGCTAGTTTTTGGATTCCGGCTTTAGCCATATCCGTTTCCACCCAACCCGGGCAAATGGCATTGACAAGAATTTTGTCCGATGCCAATTCCATAGCAAGCGATTTTGCCAAGCCTAGCAAACCCGATTTAGCGGTGCAATACGCAGTGTAATGAGAAACGCCAAAGCGCGCAAGACAAGAAGAAGTGATCACAATACTTCGAAATGGTTCATCCGATATTTTCAGATAGGGCAACAATTCCATAATGGTCACATAAGTGCCATCAAGATTGGTGGAGATGATGTCAGACCATCTGTCTGTCGGGCCATAATGATTTTCACCGCCGACTCCTGCATTTGCAAACACACCTGCGATATTGAGAGTTTCGGCCTTGTTTGTTTGAAGCACATTTTTCCATGCCGCTGCATCACGGATGTCCAATGTTGCGAGCATATGCTCTTCACTGCGATCTAGTTGAAGTTTCGTTTCCAGTAGCGATTTTTCATTGCGGCCAACCAAAAGAAGTGTCACGCCTGCGGTTTTCGCCAGCACTTTTGCTGTTGCTCTTCCTATACCCGAACCGGCGCCGGTTATAACAATTGTTTTCATTTCAAAAATTAATTAAATACGTCATTCAGCCTTGGCAAACCAGCACGGATAGTCATTTATTCTGGGCAATGATAAATATTCCGGACTTACTAATGTTCAGTTATCACTATCAAACTTCAATCACCCATTAGTTTTGACGCTCACAAGTTGAAGAGTCATGAAATATAACCTTAGTGAAATTACACATCTGATACGCAACAGAAGATCTTTTCCGCCGGAGGGTTACAGCGACCGGAAAGTTCACCGCGAACAAGTGGAACAGATTCTCATCAATGGTACGTGGGCGCCCACTCATGGGCTCACTCAGCCGTGGCGTTACAAAGTTTTCATGGGTGATGGAATGAAAAAACTTGAAGAGTTTCTTCCAAAACTCTATCAGATGAAAACGAGTGAAGAGAAGTTCAATCAGGCGAAAATGGATAGACTGACGAGAAGAATGCAACATGTTTCTGCCCTTATTGTCATCTGCATGGAGAGAGATAAATCAGAGAAAATTGCAGAGATCGAAGAAATTGAGGCCGTAGCTTGCAGTGTACAGAACATGATGTTGACATGTACCGCTTACGGACTTGGCTGCTTTTGGTCCTCACCAGGTTTTATTTATTCTGTGGAAATGAAGGAATTTTTGAAACTCGATGAGAAGGATCATTGCCTGGGACTTTTTTACCTAGGCTATCCGAAGGGAGATTGGCCTGTCCAACATCGCAAACCATTGGAGTACGTCAGTGAATGGATAGAAGAGTGAGGATAGTATTAGGATTGAAGAGTAGTGCGTTTTGTGCGGTCGCGCTGTCATTGGTGCTATTCACGCACGTGGCAGCCAACGCTCAGTTGAATGTCACCACCTTCGGTATTCAAGTGAAACCGATGATCCCCAATTCATTTTTCACATCCGGAACAGATAACATTGAGACGGATGCAATGAATGTGGAATTTCAGCCGCGACTTGGTTGGAATTTCGGTATGGTGATCCGGCGTGGAATTACCAATATGTGGAGTTTTGAAACGGGCATCAATATGGTTCAGCGCAAATACACTTTGCACATCGACTATGCTGGATTGAATGAAAAACAGAATCTGGATTTTCGCTATATCTGTTATGAAGTTCCCGTGCAGGGTATTGTTTTCGTGAAACTGGGTGAAAATTTATTTATGAATGCCAGCGGTGGATTTTCCCTCGATATCTATCCATCCAATGTAGAGACGTCGAATTACACACGAGTAGATTCAACAATGTATGATTTTACCCAGAAAACATGGAAGAACAAATGGGTTCAGGTGGCATTGCTGGCCAATTACGGATTTGAATGGCGCTCAAGAGAGTCGGGCTATTTTTATTTTGGGGCCTCTTATCACCGGCCGTTCAATTACATAGGCATCACCCAGGTGGTGGTTGAAAGGAACAATGTTCCCAGCCGGGCAGATGCACTTCTTCGCGGAAATTATCTCACGGCAGATTTTCGTTATTTCTTTAATGAGAAGCCAGAGCGACGAAAGCCTAAAGACTAGATTCATTTCGCTTGACGAAACATTTTTGAGGTTCGTTGGTATAAGCTACCAATCAACACTAGTTCAAAAATGAAAAATATTGTCGTAACCACACTAATTGTCCTGTCATCATGGATGATCCATGCACAAGGAAACATCAAAAGTTTCACATTTCATGGGCAAATATTTGAATTGGATCTTGGTGATTCAACTGAGAAGCCCATGATGGGTATTCCCATTGAAATATGGGCAGGAGATGAGCACATCACTACGTTGGAAAGTGGACCAAAAGGCAAATACAGTATTAGTCTTTTCTTTTATCCTTCTTATCGCTTGAAGTTTGGTAAATCACCTTATGTCACTAAGGTCATCGAAGTGGATGCAAAAGGATTTTCCCAGGCTGCAGAATTCGGGGTAGTGAATCTGGATCTTGATATCTCCATCTTTAAAGACAAAGGCTTTATAGGAATGGACTTCATGTCGTATACACCCGTGGCTATTGCTCGATTCAATCGCAAAAAAGGAACGATAGAGTGGGATATGGATTATGCCGATCAAATGAACAGCCGTGTAACAGGTGTCCTCATTGCCAACGGCAAATAACCCCCTGACGGTTGAAAACCAAATAAATACTCAATTTTAGATTCAATTATAATTTACACCTTTAATTCTATGAAAGGTATTTTCTCCACCTCAATACTGATTCTTCTTTTAGCCATTCCTGCGCTATCGCAGAAGAGCAAAAAAGAGGACATCAACGGCGATTTTTATATGCTTAAGGGAATTGTATATGAAATCGATATGCTCACCGAAGTCGAAAAGAAAGCTTCTAACGCTCAGGTAGTGGTCTATCAGGATCACGAACTCTATGTAGCATTCTTCACAACTGAATCTGGCGAATATGATTTCTTCCTCCCTCTCGGTCACTCTTATGAAGTGTGGTTTGGTGGAGCGGCTTTCGTCAACAAGAAAGTAGCTGTAGATGCGACTCAATTTCCCAAAGAGAGAAAGCCACGAACTGTCATCCTTGATATTGGTCTTTTCAGACCAATTGAAGGTGTTGAATTTCCAATACTGAATACTCCTTTCGTGAAGATCAGCTACGATGCTGAAATGGACGAAATCTCGCCGGATTTTGAATTTACAGCAAGAAAAAGCGAAGAGTTGCAGAAATACTTCGTTAAGATCAAAAAGGATCTGGATAAGAAGAACAAGAAAAAGAAACACTGACATTCTTGTTACATAGCTGATAACAGCTCAACTACTTTCGCGCCTTCAAATCTCAACATCGCGAATAGTGGAGGCAGATCAGAAATCCGAAAAGAAAAAAATTTCCCGGGAGTCTTTTATTAGGGCTCTCGGTGTTTTTAAATATCTCAAACCATACTGGTTTTTATTTTCCATAGGCCTGTTTCTTCTGGTGGTTTCCGGCTTGCTGGTCATTGTGATTACGGCATTACTAGGCCAACTAGTGAGCCCGGAAATTGGCGGTGATCTCGCAGGCGGTTCAATGATGACGCGTATTGTCGGCCAGATCGATATCGCCTCTTCATGGGGAACAACAGGACAAGTGCTCACAGCGTTAGTCATTCTTCTAATCGTCCAAGGTGTATTTTCATTTTTCAGGGTTTACATATTCTCGTATGTCACAGAAAACGCCATGCTTGTATTGCGAAAAGATGCATACAGTACGATCATCAGAATGCCGATGCAATTTTTCAATGAGCGTCGAGTAGGAGATCTTACCAGTCGTCTTTCAAGTGACATCACTACCATTCAGGAAACTCTCACCAATACCATGGCGGAGTTCATTCGCCAAACGGTGATTATCGTTGTCGGCGTGGGCTGGCTGGTTTCCTATTCCTATAAATTGACTTTGGTGATGCTGTGCAGTTTGCCAGTCATCATTATTGTGATGGTTGTATTCGGAAGATTCATCCGAAAGCTTGGAAAACAAACGCAAGACAAAGTCGCTGAAAGCAGCGTGATCGTCAATGAATCACTGACAGGAATTGTCAACGTAAAAAGTTTTGCCAACGAACAATTTGAAACGAATCGTTTCGGAAAAAGCATTTTAGGAATTAAGGACATTGCTTTGAAAGGCGCTGTTTGGCGCGGCATGTTTGGCACGTTCATCATCATCTTTTTGTTTGGCGCACTTGGTCTTGTAATGGGCGTAGGCGCTCACCTTCAGGACATCGGAGAATTGCAAAAGGACGTGTTGGGAAAATTTGTCTTCATCACAGGACTAGTTGCAGGATCCATTGGTGGACTCGCAGCGCAAATGGGAACACTCCAGAGAAGCATTGGTGTGATAGAAAGCGTGATGGAAATTTTGAGTTTTTCTACAGAAAGGATCGACCTGCGGGAAGTGCCACCGACGCATTCATTGAGTGGCGCTATCACGCTCGACCGTGTGAGTTTTCATTATCAGTCAAGACCTGACGTGGAAGTGTTGAAGGAGGTCTCATTCCATGTAGCACCGGGACAGCAGGTGGCTCTTGTTGGTTCTTCCGGTTCAGGGAAATCGACTATAGCTTCTTTGCTACAGCAATTTTACTTGCCGGTAAATGGCGTCATCCATTTTGATGGAAAGCCGGCATCCGAATATTCGCTCACTGAGTTGAGAAGTCAGATGGCGTTTGTTCCGCAAGAAGTCATTTTGTTTGGGGGCACTATTCTCGAAAATATTTCATACGGAAAACCATCGGCGAGTTTTGATGACATAAAAGAAGCAGCCCGTAAAGCGAATGCATATGATTTTATAGTGTCATTTCCGCAAGGCTTTGAAACCATCGTAGGTGAACGCGGCATACAACTAAGTGGTGGACAAAGACAACGAATTGCTATCGCTCGCGCTGTACTTCGCAATCCAACAATTCTGATTCTCGACGAGGCTACGAGTTCGCTGGACAGTGAGAGTGAGCGCCAGGTGCAGGACGCACTCGACAAACTGATGAAGGAACGCACGTCTATCGTGATCGCGCATCGCCTTTCGACTATTCGCAATGCGGACAAAATTCTGGTGCTGGATCGCGGTATTATTATGGAAGAAGGGACGCATGATATGCTGATCGCGTCAGGTGGTCTGTACAAACGCCTGAGCGAATTGCAATTCGATTCCGACAAATTGAGTCATGATGTATTGACTTAATTCACGCTAACTTTTAGAAGAGCGCGTTATACCAATGTGATTTATAAAACAGGCCAATGGTTGAGAAATCATACAGTGGTAAATGCCGATGGATACAAGTGTTTAGTTCAATCTGGCGAAACAAAGATTGGACTATTACACTTGTTCAATCGGTATTAATCGTCATGAATAACTTTAGCCAGACTGTCACTAGCATTAGTGCATTCGCATGAGACTGAGTATTTTTGCTCCTCTCAGATACACTCTGCAGATCAATATTAATTTCGGGTATCCACTCCCAAAGTATGGTATGAAAAAGAAAGCACTCATTACAGGTATTACAGGTCAGGACGGAGCGTATCTGGCGGAATTACTCCTCAATAAAGGATATGAAGTTCATGGTGTTAAACGCCGCAGTTCACTGCTGAATACGGATCGCATTGATCATCTATATCAGGATCAACATGAGAAGGGAGTGAAGATGTTTCTTCATTATGGCGACCTTACCGATAGCACCAATATGATCAGACTGGTTCAGGAAACAGCACCGGATGAGATCTATAATCTCGCGGCTCAAAGCCACGTGCATGTTTCGTTTGAAACACCTGAATACACAGCGAATGCAGACGCTATTGGTACATTGCGATTGCTGGAGGCTATCCGTATTCTCGGAATGGAAAAGACGACGCGATTCTACCAGGCTTCCACGAGTGAACTGTACGGCCTTGTACAAGAGGTACCTCAAAATGAAAACACGCCCTTCTATCCGAGGAGTCCATACGCCGTAGCAAAACTCTATGCATACTGGATCGCAAGAAATTACCGCGAAGCTTATGGCATGTTCACTTGCAACGGTATTCTTTTTAATCACGAATCTCCTTTGCGCGGTGAAACATTTGTAACGAGAAAAATTACACGCGCAGCCGCGAAAATTCAATTGGGATTGCAGGAGAAACTATATCTTGGAAATGTGGATGCTCAACGCGACTGGGGCCACGC
>JAYTMF010000425.1:0-2099 GCA_043728755.1 Flavobacteriales bacterium | reverse complement strand
ACAAGCAACATTAATTCTGCTTATACTTGCCACTTCCAGAAAAAACCAAGTGCCGACCTATGAACAGAACATTCATTAAAAAACCCATTCACGTTTTGATGGCCGACTCTGAAAAGGGTGGATTGAAGCGTACACTAGGCAGAACAAGTTTAATATTATTGGGTATCGGTGCGATTATCGGCGCCGGTTTGTTTGTGCGCACCGCGGCAGCCTCTGCCGAAGCAGCGGGACCGGCGGTGACGATGTCTTTCCTCATTGCGTCCATCGGTTGCGCATTCGCCGGCATTTGCTATGCGGAGTTCTCCTCAATGTTTCCTATTGCCGGAAGCGCATATACATACGCGTATGCTACAATGGGTGAACTCGTCGCCTGGGTAATAGGCTGGGCACTTATTATGGAATATGCTCTCGGCGCAGCGACAGTGGCCATAGCATGGAGTGAATATCTCAATCACTTGCTCGGATTTACCATACCGTATCAATGGTGCCACTCTCCTTTTGAAACATCAGTCGACGGCATAAGCGGTATCATCAATCTGCCGGCGCTTTCGATACTTCTGCTTCTTACGCTCCTTCTTATTAAGGGTACGCAAGAATCAGCCATGGTGAATGGCATCATTGTCTTCATCAAGGTGGCGATCGTTCTTGTATTCATTGTGATCGGCTTTCAGTACATCAATGCTGACAATTACGTGCCTTATATCATACCGGAAGGCACTCCGGGACATGAAGGATTCTTTGCACATGGATATGGAGGTATCCTCCGGGGAGCGGCCATTGTTTTCTTTGCATTCATAGGCTTCGACGCAGTGTCGACAGCAGCACAGGAAGCGAAAAATCCACAGAAAGATATGCCGTGGGGAATTCTCGGATCACTCGTCATCTGTACGATTTTATATGTGTTGTTCGCTCACGTATTGACAGGTGTGGCCAACTGGCAGGAATATAAAATTGCGGGTAAAGAAGCGTCAGTAGTTTACGCCATTCAGCATCACATGCCTGGCTATGAATGGCTGGGTACACTTGTGACGATTGCCATTCTGGCTGGCTTCAGTTCGGTGATACTTGTTATGCTCATGGGACAAAGCCGCGTCTTTTTCTCCATGTCCAATGACGGACTGATACCACCAATATTTGCACAATTGCACAGCAAGTTTAAAACGCCTTACAAATCGAATTGGATATTGTTTTTATTCGTCGGGGCGTTCGCTGCCTTTATACCAGGAAACATAGCCGGTGATCTTACCTCATTTGGAACCCTGTTGGCGTTCATCCTTGTTTGTATTGGCGTCATGGTGTTGCGAAAATCAAATCCGGAATTGAAGCGTCCTTTCAAAACACCGCTCGTTCCGCTGATTCCATTGTTGGGTGTCGCTGTGTGTTCCTTCATGATTATTTCACTGGATCACACCACACAGATCGTTGCATTGTTTTGGATGCTGCTCGGCTTCACCATTTATTTCTCGTATGGATTTTCGAAAAGCAAATTGCAGATCGAACGCAAAGCATCGAAAAAAAGCAATCCGCCGAGCTAATCATGTAGTGCACTTTCTAAGTAAAAAAACCTAGACAATCCACTTGATGGATAGCCTTTTTTCAAAATAAATCATTGCGCCTGCTTTCTCATATTAAAGCGATCATCCTTAGGAATCCATTTGGATTAGTCGTGTTGCTTGCGACAACCATTTCAATCAACACGCTTGTGGAGCATCGGTGGAATGGAAATAACTGGAAGAATACTGTAAGAAGCGACGGCAGTGGCTATTACGCATATCTGCCCGCTGTGTTGATCTACCAAGATCTGGGATATAATTTCTATCTTGATATCAAAGACAAATACGGTTTCGGGGACTTCTCGGGAAATTTTCTAATACATCAGGAAGGAGGTAAATTCAATCGGTATTATTGTGGAACAGCGATCGCGTTGGTTCCCTTTTTCTTGCTTGCCTGGCTAGCGAGTTTAATCTTCGGATTCGATATCGACGGTCATTCCATGCTCTTCAATTTCTCCATCAATATCGGAGCAATTTTCTATGCACTACTTGGTTTATATTTTTTATACAAATACCTCCTTCGACACTTTTCAAAATGGATAGTAG
>JAYTMF010000424.1:0-4408 GCA_043728755.1 Flavobacteriales bacterium | reverse complement strand
GAACTCGAGGCCAACAGTGTATTGCTGTGGTATAGTACAGCTTTCATTCCTTTTATTATTCCATATCTTGTTTTGAAAGCCTTCCACTTTGCATGGGTGATTCCGCTTCATCAATACAAATTGTGGTATCACCCATTAACAGACGACATTCCGGATCCTCTGCAATACGATCTCGCGGATCACATGAAAGTTATTGCTCTGGAACTTGACCCAAAGCAGAACGCCGTTACCAGAAACATAAAAGTAAAGGCCCCGGAAAGAATGGAGCTCGGACATTATTTTATGTCGTTTGTTGAACAGTATAATATGCGTAACCCCGAAGAACCAATCTCACTGGTGGATGAAGAGAATATAGCCTATGGCTGGATATTTTATTTGAAGACGAAGTGGTATAAAAAAACCACCGTGTTCGATGCCGATATGACTTTCAACGATAACGTCATACGAGAGAACGATGTGATCATCGCAGAGAGAATTAAGTACTGAACCTAAAAGAAGACAACATGCTCAAGCTAATCAAATATTATCCTGTCAATTGGGTCGATGGCATGAAGCTGAATAAGGACCACTTCGCGATGAGTGAAAGTGCGATGCTGGATGCCATTCGCGATGCGAACAATCAACGGATCACATCTTACAATTTCGGTTTGTTGCCTGCGATGCCCGGCATGGATAAGAGCCTTGATTATACCATTGATATTGATCGAACGGGATTGCTGCGCATCGACTTGAAAAATTGCCGCGCAGTGACTTTGTCTGGTGCACGAATCGAGATCATCAATATGGAGGGACAGAAATTTCATGCGAGCATTGGATCACTCAGCGCAGAGTTTAATTTTCTGAATCACAACGGTAAGAATTTATTTGTCGTGGTGAGTGTAAATCCATTCGACAGAGCGCCTTTCGGCGAGCCGGATAGTGCTGAACAACCGCCGCGCTATCCATTTTCAATTCCAAAGTATAACCTCGATGTTATTCCTGAAGATCAATTTACTGAGATCGGACCGTTCCATGTGCCCATAGCAAAATTGACGGTTCAATCCAATTCCGCTCAGATCGTGGATACATACGTTCCGCCTTCAAGTAACTTGTTATGTCATAACGCACTGACGCAGTTATATAATGAGACAGATGTTTTTCTATCTGCAATGGAAACGCAAACAGGAGTCATTTTACAAAAGATATATTCGAAGAAACAATCAAATCCTTTGGCTGCTACTGCGGAGTATTTGTGTGAGCGCATGATGAATTATCTCGGGGCGAGCATCATGCCTCATCGATACATTCTTGCGGAACAACCACCGGTTTTTATGTTCGCGAGCATGTCTTCATTTGCCCGGATAATCAAGAATTCATTGGAAATGTTGAGTGGTGGTGGTCGTGAAGAATTTTTGAATTACCTCACGGATTGGAATGAGTTTAACTTGCAGCAAGGTGAATTCGAATCACTGCTCAATGATCTGGTTCATTTGAATTATGATCACCTCGACATCGTAAATAGTATTCAAAAGACCAGGAAATTCTCATCGGTGTTATTGCAGGTCTTCACAAAACTGGCCAAACTCGATTACATTGGTAAGAAGGAAGATCCGGGTATCATAGTCGCTCAGAGAACTGCGAAAGAAGCAGAGAAAAAAACAGGAGGGTCAAAGGGCAGTATTTGGCTCGAATGACGAGCCATCGAAACCTGATGCTCCGCTATTTTGAGTAGCTATGAGCAAAGTAAAATGTACAGAGGATCGCAAAGGAATAAATTAGCGCATTCTAAATGCAAGTAGTTAGATTGAAGCAATGACTTTAGTGCTTAAGAGATAAACAGAATATGGAACCATTAAATAGCAAAGAACGCACAAGCGCATTCATGAAATTCATTTTGATCTTTGTCATAACAATGATCGTCGTGTTGATTTCAGCGTTTTTTGATGTGACTATTCCTGCTAAAGAAAATCGAGATCTGCTTGTGCAAAATCACATACTGCAAGATCAGATGAGAGCGCAGAACCTTATCCTCGCAAAGATGGATAGTATCAAAGTTCTTCTTCTCAAATTGGATCAGCCCAATGCGGATATCGCTACGATCGATGCCAACATTGCGAGCATGATCATTCAAATGCAGGCCTATGAAAATGATTCCACCACTTTGGGGAAAATCATGAAGAATGTCGACATCGCATACACCGGACTAAAGAATGAGAAGTTGGGTTTACTCAAAAAAACAGGTTCTTCAGAACAGGCCATCTCCAAGTTGGAGGATAAGCTAAAAGAAGCTGAGAAAAAACTGGAAGAGTGCGAAAAGGAAAAGATCAATCTGATGTTGAGGATGGGAAGTAATTGATAAGTGTGCAATTCATTTTTGATGCATGAATAACCGACTTGTACCAGGACTCACCTTCAGGATAAGAGATACGCCAATCTCCCGCCGAGCAGGCTTGTCACCGCATATTTCAAAAGGCTGGATCACACACATCGATGAACATTCTATTAGTTTTACCATTGAGCCGGGAGGAGCAACTTCACGCCCGCTGAGTGCGAAAGTTGACATGGTTCAATTTCAAGATTTGTTTAGTATTATTCCTTGGGAAGCTCCAAGATCTGAACTCATTCAATCCAAACCGAATAGCAGGCTTTTTATTACTGAATGAACCTTAGTGTTCAAGATTCCCTTATTTTCACCTCCTGTTATCATGCTTTAACCAGCTATGAAGAGAATCTGTTCATTCGTATTCTTTATTGTTTTGGGTAATGTTGTCTCATCTCAGAACATCAACTATCCTTCATGGTCACCTTATGGTGGTGTTAACAATGTTGCATTCAATCCGGCCATTTCTGATACCAGGCATATTGTCGACATCAATTTATTCAACACTGCTTTTTATCAGTCTATTTCTGGTTATTCGAGATCGACAGGCTCACTTTTTCCATTTGACTTAAATAGGAGATATGCCTTTGAAACGAATAATACTTCAACGCCATTCATCTACGAAAGTCTCAAGGTTCAAGGTCCTTCAATTTTGATAACGGGTATTTCGAAGAGGAAAAATAATTGGGGTTTCGGTTTGTCCACTTTCATGAATACATCATTCGATCTTCGAAATATCGATACCACATTCATGAGAATTATGGCATTTAATCAGGGTGGTGCAATTGCGGATTCTATTTATCGCAACCATCAGATGATCTATGCTTCATGGAATGAAATTAAACCAACTGTCGGCTATACAGCATTCAACAAGAAAAACCATTTCGTCAAGGTTGGCGCATCCATTCGCTTTCTTTCGGGCATCGAGGCCTTTCAATATCGTTCAGATCAGTTAACCGTGACACCTACTGGTGCTGATTCGGCAACGATTCAGTTGCAAAACGCAATGTCATTTCGCAGTGAAGGATTGACAATGAACTACAATGACTTTGCAAGGAAGGCCAATTCTGGTGGAAGGTCTATTACACCTGAAGTTGGCGTTATCTATGAATACCGCACCTTGAAAGAGAATTTCGATTATTCAATGAATGGCAACGAATACGTGGATCATGAACATATTAAATACCTCTTCATAGGAGGAATTTCTTATTCCCCCGCAGCCAATTTACTTTACATTGGAAAAAAGGATATTGTTACCAATAGCAAGACAGTAGTATCATTCACAGATCTTAGCCGATATACTAAAATCGATGATTTGTACAATGGTGTCATACGAAATTTTCCGGACAACGAAACATCAACAATTAAACAGGAACTTTCTCTACCTTCCAATTTGAATTTGTTTGCCGATGCAAATTTGTACAAAGGAATTGGGGTCAATATTTCTTCCGTTTTACATCCGGCACAAGACGCAGCATCATTCAATAATATCTATCAACCCAATCACATCACTTTTGCTCCGAGATGGGATAACAGTTTGATGGGCATGTCGTTTCCTCTAACTTGGCAACAATGGAGCCCTATCAACAGAGAGGATTTGTTGCTCGCTGGTGTAGCGCTGCGTTTTGGACCTCTCTCTATCGCGGCACATTACAATGTCACTGCCGGTCAAATTGCACAGATAAATGCAGGAATTAAAATCCCTGTACGCTACAAAAAACTGCGCGACAAGGATAGCGATGGTGTGGATGACACCAAGGATAAATGTATTGATATTCCGGGGCATCTGACTGCGATGGGTTGCCCGGATATTGATCTCGATTCAATACCTAATGATAAGGATCGTTGTCCCTTTGAATTCGGACCTGTGATTTTCATGGGCTGCCCGGACAAGGACGGAGATGAAGTGCCTGATATTGATGATCGCTGCAAAGACGATTTTGGTTTGTATCAGTATGAAGGTTGTCCCGACAATGATGTGGATTGTGTTCCGGATGATATAGATGAATGCCCCACAATCGCCGGTCCACCCGAATCAAATGGTTGTCC